>NZ_BAAAMJ010000021.1:0-29604 GCF_039529215.1 Streptomyces sodiiphilus
AGCCACCGCAACAACTCGACCCGCTCCCCCGCACCCAACCCGTCCAGATCCGGCAGCCCTTCCCCCACCGGACCACAGAACACCGACCCCACCAACCCGACCGAACCCACCCGATCCTCCATGCCGCTCCCCGTCCCCTTCCCGCATCCGACTACTCCCCCATTCTTTCGAACCTCCCGTGAAAACAGCAGGTCAAGCATCGAACTCCACCCGAAGGAGTGAGCCGACTTGCCACACACTTGACCTCAAGTTCACTTGAAGTCGCACGCTTTCCTCATGACATCGACAACGCTCACGGACACCGAGTACGGCTACGACGACCTGCCGCGGCTGATGGCCCGGATGACCGGCGCCGAGAAGCACGGCCCCGCCGCCACCTCCACCCTGGACGCCCTGTGGGTCCTGTACGACAGGGTGCTGCGGGTCTCCCCCGCCACCGCCACGGATCCGGCCCGGGACCGCTTTCTCCTCTCCAAGGGCCACGGCCCCATGGCCTACTACGCCATCCTCGCGGCCAAGGGCTTCTTCCCCGTCGAATGGCTGGACGGCTTCGGCGCCTACGACTCACCGCTGGGCCATCACCCGGACCGGGTGCTCGTGCCCGGGGCCGAGATCGGCAGCGGCTCGCTGGGCCACGGGCTGCCCCTGGCGGTCGGCACCACGCTCGGACTGCGAGCCCAGGGCCGCCGGGGCCCCCGCGTGTGGGTGCTGGTCGGCGACGCGGAACTGGACGAAGGAAGCAACCACGAGGCCATCGCCTACGCGGGCTCCTCCCGCCTCGCCGCCCTGCACGTTCTCGTCATCGACAACGCCTCGGCCAGCCACGCGCGCCCCGGCGGAATGACCGCCCGCTTCCGGGCCGCCGGCTGGTCCGTGGCCACCGTGGACGGCCGGGACCACGAGGAGCTGTACGAGGCCTTCACCCGTCCGCATCCCGACCGCCCGCACGCCGTGATCGCCCGCGTCGAACCCAAGAACTCCTGACGACCCCACGAGATACCGAGGACCCCCGATGGACACCATGCGTGAACGCTTCGCCGCCGTCACCTCCCAACTGCTCGACGAGGACCCCCGGCTCGCCGTGGTCCTGGCCGAGATCGGCATGGACGGCTTCACCGGTGCCGCCCGCCGCCATCCCGACCGTGTCGTCAACGTGGGCATCCGCGAGCAGCTGATGATCGGGGTGGGCGGCGGCCTGGCCCTCACCGGCATGCGTCCGGTCGTCCACACCTTCGCCGCCTTCCTCGTGGAGCGCCCCTTCGAACAGGTGAAGCTGGACTTCGGCCATCAGGGCACCGGCGGCGTGCTGGTGAGCGCCGGCGCCTCCCACGACTGGCCGGCCGGCGGCTACACCCACATGTCGCCCGGCGACGTCGCCCTCCTGGACACCCTCGACGGCTGGACGGTGCATGTCCCCGGCCACCCCGAGGAAGCCGAGGCGCTGCTGCGGCGCGCCGCCGGGGCGGGGAACGACAAGGTCTACGTCCGGCTCTCCCTCCAGTCCAACCAGGCACCCCAACCGGTGAACGGCGCCGGATTCCTCACCGTCCGTCAGGGCAGTCCCGGCGCACCGGTGGTGGTCGCCGTCGGGCCGCTGCTGGACAACGTCCGGACCGGCACCGAGGGCCTCGATGTCACCCTGCTCTACGCCACCACCGTGCGGCCCTTCGACGCCGCCGCCCTGCGCGCCGCCGTCGCGGGCCCCACGGCGGACGTCGTCCTGGTCGAGCCCTACCTGGCCGGGACGTCCACCGCGGCGGTCAACGAGGCCCTCGCCGACGTTCCGCACCGGGTGCTGGCGCTGGGCACCGGGCGGAAGGAACTGCGCCGCTACGGCGAGCCGCACGAGCACATCGCCGCCCACGGCCTGGATCCGGCATCGCTGCGGAGCAGCGTCACCGCATTCACCGGCGGCTGACCGGCCGGCGACACGGCGCAGGGGACGGCCGCGCCGGACGACCGGGCCCGAAGTGAGAACATGACAGGCGTCCTGTCCCGCTGCTCCCGGAAGGCGGCCGGTCCCGTGGCCCGACAACCGCTCGCGGTGTTCGATCTGGACGGGACGCTCGCGGACGTCCGGCACCGCCTGCACCACCTGCGACGACGCCCCAAGGACTGGGACGCGTTCTTCCGCGCCGCGGTCGACGACCCACCGCTCGACGAGGGGGTCCGGCTCGCCCTGGCCCGCGCCGAGGACCACGAACTCGCCTACGTCACCGGCCGCCCCGAGCGCTGCCGCCGGGACACCGTGGAATGGCTGGAGCGGCACGGCCTGCCGCCCGGACGGCTGCTGATGCGCGCCCCCGGCGACTACCGCCCGGCCCGGGTGGCCAAGCCCGGCCTGCTGCGGCAAGTGGCCCGGGACCGCACCGTGGCGGTGGTCGTGGACGACGACCACGCGGTGTGCGACGCGTACGAAAGCGCCGGCTTCACCGTCCTGCGCGCCGGGTGGATGGCCGCTGCCGACACACTCCAGGAGGCGCAGGAGTGCGAGGGGCGGACCTGAGCGGTCCCGCTCCCGTCACACCCACCCCGCCCTGTCTTCGCACCGCGCGCAGGTGCGAACGGCGCGAACCTCCGCGCCCGGGATGAGGACTCCGCCTTCCGCGTGATGCGGGTGCCCACCCACGGGTGGTTACCGGCGGCAACGGGCAGGACACGCTACTTGCCAGGCGCGCCACGCCCTTGCGAGCCGCAACCGGACACCCGGCTCGCGTCCCCCGTTCGCTTCGCACTCACGAATCTCCGGGCGCACCTGCCCGCCGAACGACAGGGAACATCCATGAACATCACGCTGCGACGCGGCACCCTGAGTGCCGCCCTTGCCCTGGGGATGTGTCTCGCGGCTCTGCCGCCGTGGCAGGCCCAGGCGGCCACCTTCGTCCCCTGCAACGACATCGCCGGGCTCAAGGCGGCGATCAACGACGCCAATGTCACCGGCACGTCCATCGCCCTGGCCTCCGGGTGCACCTACAACCTGACCACCGCCGAGACCGGCGACGACGGACTGCCGGAGATCACCGGGAACGTCCGCATCTCCGCCACCTTCGGCGCGACCATCCGCCGTGCCCCCACCGCGACGGAGGAGTTCAGAATCTTCCATGTCGTTTCGGGCGGCAGTCTCACCCTGAACCGGATCACCGTGAGCGGCGGCCGGGCAGGAATCACCCCGGACGGCTTCTACGGAGGCGGGATCTACAACGAGGGCGGGTCGGTCACTCTCAACAACGCGACCGTGCGGAACAACTGGGCCTACTCCGGCGGCGGCGGAATCTACAGCGAGGCCGGCACGCTGATCCTGAATCAGACCACGGTGAGGAACAACAGCACCGAGGTGTTCGGCGGCGGTATCCAGAACGCCGGCGGCACGCTGCGGATGAGGGAAGGCGCGCTGCGCGACAACACCGCCGGGTTCGACGGCGGCGGCCTGGAGAACTTTCCGGATGGCACAGCGACGCTGGACGCCGTGCTGGTCACCGGGAACACGGCGGATCGCTGGGGCGGGGGAATCGACAACTTCGATGACTCGCGACTGCGGCTCAACTCCACCGTGGTCCGGGGCAACCAAGCCGAGCTGGGAGGCGGCATCTACAACGACGAGAGCCTGGCGACTCTCGCCTCCAGCCGGGTGACCGGCAACACGGCGACCGGTGGTCCGCAGAGCGGGGGCGGCATCTACAACAGTGACGGCGATGTCGTTCTCCTCGGCAGCGCCGTCACCGCCAACACCCCCGACAACTGCGCACCGCCCGGCGGCGTTCCCGGCTGCGTCAACCCGCTCGGCGCGCTCGACGCGCGGCTCGATGCCGCCGGCGGGCTCGACGTCCGGCTCGGCGGTCTCAACGTCCGGCTGCACGCGGTGAAGACCGCCGCCCTCGAGCACCGGCAGCGGTAGCGCAACCACCGGGGGGCCCGGTCCGCCTCGGCGGCTCTGCGGACCGCCGCCGCCGAGGCGGTGTGACGGAACCGGGCCCGGAACCGGCAAGGAGATCGCGGAAATGGGGCCCGGATCCCGCCTTCGTCTTCGTCCCGCACACATAACAGCCGCACAAAAAGTTCCCACCGGGCACGAAAAGCACCCACACAGTGGGTACGCTGCGGCTCGCCCCCGTAAGCCCCCGACGGGTGGCACCCGCGCGGCACGTCTGGGAGCTTCACCATGGTCTCACCCGAAATATCCACCGGTACGTCGTCGCGCCGGTGGCCGCGCCGCCCGGTGGGCGCGAAGCGGGCGGCAGCCGGGCTGGCCGTACTCGGCCTTCTGCTGACCGGCTGCGGCGCGGCGGACACCCGGACCGAGCCGGCCGCCGCCACCGACAGCGTCCGGCCGGCACCGGAGGAAACCGCGCACAACTACGTGGGCATGACCTACGACGAGGCCGGGGGCGCGGCGCGGAGAGACGGTTTCCTGCCGGTGCCGGTGAACGTCTCGGGGGAGGCGCAGGCACGCTCCTGGATGGAGAGCGCCTGGCAGGTCTGTTTCCAGGAGGAGACGGCGGGCACCGGCGAGAACTTCATGCCGGTCATGGAGTTCGGCCTGGCCCCCGAGGGCAGCCCGTGCCCGGAGGAGGCCGCCCCCGGCATCACGTGGCCGGTCTTCCCCGATGTCACGGGGGTGCCGTACTCCGAGGCTTCGGAGCGGATCGGCGAACTGGGCATCGAGGACATCTCCGCGCTGAGCGCGCACAGTGACGTCGAGAATCCCGCCGATCCCGGCGCCTGGCAGGTCTGCTTCCAGAGCCCTGCCACCGGGGCCAGGCAGGCGCCGTACTCGGAACGGCTGCGGGTCCGGCTGTACGTGGCGAAGCCCGGCACCCTCTGTCCGCAGCGGAACGGGGGCCCGATGCCCGTGCAGCCGCCTCCCTCCTCACCGTCTCCCTCCCCGGAGGCGTCCGAGCCGGAGCCGTCGGAAGGCGGCGGGGAGACGAACGACGGCTCGCCGGGCGGCTCTTCCGGAGGGGGCGCGTCGAACGGCGGTTCCACGTCGGAGGGATCGTCTGCGGAAGGCGCGGACGGTGGCGACCCGGGCCAGGACTGGGAGGACTACTACCAGGAGAACGTCCGTCGCGGCGCCCCCTGCCACCCGCCGGGCGCCTACGGCGCCACGTCCCGAGGCCGGATGATGCAGTGCACGACTTCGGACACGGACCCCCACTACCGCTGGCGTCCCCTCTGACACCACCCGGCGCCGCGCCCCGCGAACGGCCGGGAGGGCGGGACGGAGGTGCGGTATCAGCCGGGGAAGTTCAGCCGGCCGTTCCGGACATGGACCAGCAGGGCCCGGAACGCGGCCGGGCCGGCTGTCAGCACCTGCCCGGGACGCTCGCTCTCCCGCAGCGCGAGCGCACCCGCACCCGTGTCCGCGACCTCGACACAGTTGTTGCCGCCCGATTCGGAGTACGACGACTTGAGCCAGCACAGCTGCTCGGACACCGGATGACACCTCACAGGTCTCGGGCTACGGCGAAGATGAAGTCCTTCGACTCGTCAGCAGTCAACGCGACCTGTTCGATCAAGTCCAGCCTTCGGCGGAAGTGCGCCAGCTGGGCCGGCGAATCGATGAACACCGCCCCCAGAGGTGAATCCATGTGGACGGTATCGAGGTGCGGACTGCCGGCCTCCGCGTACATGACCGAGTCGCCGATGAGCGGGAAGCCTCCTGCCGCGAACGGGATCACCCGGAAGGTGACATTCGGACGCTCGGACGACTCCAGCAGGTGATCGAGCTGGGCATGGGCCACCTTCCTGCCTCCCGGCTGCATGCGCAGGGCCGCCTCGTGAATCACTCCGAGATACGGCACCGGGTCGTCGCCCAGGACCACGGCCTGACGGCCGAGACGATGCGCCACCCTCAACTCCACCTCCAGACGCGGGAGCTCTGGCACGAAGAGGTCGAAGAGGGCCCGGGCGTGGTCCTCGGTCTGGAAGAGTCCGGGCAGCAGCGCCGTCTGCACCGTGCGCAGACGCACGGCGTAGTGCTCGATCTCCGACACGTCGAGGAAGTCCGGCGGGATCTTGCCCCGGTACTCATCCCACCAGCCCTTCCGTCGCCCTCCCGTCATCGCGGCCAGGGAGTCGACAAGGCCCGGATCGCCGCACTCGTAGATGCTCGCCAGTCGCCGCAGCCGCTGTTCGCTGATCCCGAAGCGCCCGGACTCGATGTTGGAGATCACCGTGCGGTCCGTTCCCAGCAGTTCGGCTGCCCTAGGCGCCGACATGCCGACCGATTCCCTCAGTCGGCGAAGCTCCGCCCCGAATCTGCGCTGACGCACGGTTGGTGTGTGCCTGGGTGCCATCATCCCTCTCTTCGTCCCGGCCCAGTCTGGCCACGGCGCGAACGCGGAGAACCCACACCAACAGAAGTTCACCCTTTGTAATGAATCAAGTACTACACGTGGTACTCGGGCCGTACTGTGTGGGGATGCCGCTCGCGAAGCAGCCCAACGAGGCACGCGCTCACGAGAGCCGGCGTCCGCGATCCGTTCCTCACCCGGAGGTGTCCGTGTTTCCCGTTCCCCCGCAGCGTCCCGCGCCCGTCCCGCTGTCCCGGTCGTGGCAGTACGAGCTGCGGATTCCCCGTGATCCGCGCGGGCCCCGGGTGGCCCGGCGCACGCTGCGGGCCGTTCTCGCCCTGCACGAGCTGGGCGAACTCGCCGAGCGGGCTGAGCTGCTGGCCTCCGAGCTGGCGACCAACTCCGTCCGGTACACCAAGGGCCCGGCGTCCGTCCGCGTGGAGTGGCTGCACCCGGCGCTCCGGGTGAGCGTCTGGGACCCGGACCCCGGGCTTCCCGTCGTGTGCGGCGGGCCGCGCCCGGGGCCTCCGGCCGACGCCGACCACGGCAGAGGACTGCTCCTTCTCGATCTCCTGGCCGACCGCTGGGGCGCCTGCCCGCTCGGAGACAGCCCCTGGGGCCCGGGCGGCAAGACCATCTGGTTCGAGTTGCTCGTCGGTGACGGGCAGCCGCAGGCCGTCGCGGCCTGAAGCACGCTCCGCGACCGCGGAGGGATACCCCCTCACGAGCGGCCGGAGCGGAGACGGGACCCCACGTGTCGGTGCACAGACACGTGGCCGCCCGCTGTCCCCCCGCGGCCCGCACCGCCGGGCAGGGGGAGCGCAGCGCATCCACCCACTCACCCTCAGGTGATGTTCCGGCCCGTTGCTCCCGTTACCAGCCGCCGTCTCGCCGCTGATCAGCGACCTACTTGTAACGATGCATTCCGTACAACCTCTCCCCGAATCCCTCACCCGGGGGTACCGTACGACCCCGACTGTGAGACCGGTGCCGCCGCTGTGGCAGCCCGCGGAGAAGTTTGAGGTGACAGTTCCGTGCCCACTGAGCACGCCTGCCTGGCAGCAGCCGAGCAGGCCGCCCGCGGTATCGCTCCTGTGAAAGCGCTGCTCGCCCCACCCACCTCCCGCCCGTCCGCCCAGCAGGGCGAACCGGTCCCGGTCGTGATCCGGGCCTTTCTCGAGCCCACCCCCACCAGGCCCAGCGACTACCCGCCTCCCCCTTCGGAGGCGCCACCGGAGCCCGTCACGCCGGCTGTCGGCGCGACCATGCTGCTGGTCTTCCTCAACGGGCTGCAGGCCGACCTCACCGGCCAGATGGTCGACTGGTACGCCGGGCTGCCCACCCGGATCCCGGAAGCCCTCGGCGCTCCGGTCGCCGCCGCGCAGGGCCGCTCCCCCGTCCGCCCGCCGAACGAGTGGCAGGCCATGGCGGACCTGCGCAACAGCGCCATGGACGTGCTCACCGCGCTGGCCGACCGCCCCCGCAAGGGTCCGCACGGCCCCGGTGAACTCCACTGGCGCCTGGCCCTGGTGGAGGACGTGTTCGCGGGTGCGCTGCGCCGGCTGGCGGTTCCGCCGGACACCTCGGTGGGCTGCTCGGCGGATCTGGCCTCCGCCGCCGGGCCGCTCTTCGGCATCCAGCGCACCACCGCGCCCCCCGCTTCCCGGGCGGCGCCCAACCAGCACGCCTACTGAGACCGGCACACTCGCCGCGCGACCGGCGCGGTGGAACCGCCCGGAACACCGGCAGCGCCGCTCGGGGGCGCTGCCGGTGGTACACCAGAGGTATGTCCTCCGCCGATCTCCCGCCCCTCCCCGGGCTCGAACAGGAGCCCGGCGCCCGGGGCCGCCGCGTCGTCTGCCGCCTGTGCGGGCGCCCGCTGACCGACCGCGAGGCCCGCACGTGGGGTCTGGGGGCCGGTTGCCGCGAGAAGCTCGCGCTGCGCACGGCCCCCCGCCCCGCCACCCCCGAGGTGGAACAGGACGCCCTGCCCGGCGTGTGACCACTGTGGGACTGTCGGGTCCCGAATAGGTGCGCCGCGGCCGACGGCCGCCGTCACGGCCAGGCCCGGAAACGGGTGGTTCCGGCTCAGACATAGAGGTAGGCGCCGGAGAGTGCGGTCGTACCGGAGTCGGTGGTGAGGGCGATGTCTGCCGCTCCGGGGGCAGGGTTCGGGGGCACGACGACGGTCAGAACGGTGTCGGACTGGACGCTGTACTGAACGAGCGCGTTGTTGAACGTCACCATGCTGGTCGTCGACAGATTCAGGCCGTAGAGATTGATGACGTTCCCGCCGGGGACCGGGCCGGTGTTCGGGCTCACGGCACTGAGGAGGGGCGGATCGATATACGCGTAGGTGATGCTGTCAGTGGTGGGGCCGCCGGCCGTGGTGACGGTGACGGGAACCCGGCCCGGCCCGTCGGCGGGTGGAACGGTGACCGTAATCAGCTGGTCGCTGACCACGGTGGGCACAGCGGGCACCGAGCCGAACCGGACCTGTGTGGCGGTGCTGAACCTGTGTCCCTCGATGCTGATGATGTTCCTGCCGGCGGTCGGGCCGGCTTCCGGACTCAGAGCGACCAGCTCACCGCCGGGAGCGTAGACATACGGTTTCGCATTGCTGGTGCCTCCCGCAGTGGTGACGGTGAGCTGGGCGACTCCGACACCAGGTGGCGGGACCACGAGAATCTGACTGACCGTGTTCGCCATGATGGTGCCGGGCACCTCGCTGAACCTCACCGCGGTGGCATTGCTCAGATTGGTGCCGGTGACGGTCACGATGTTGCCGCCCGCCTCCGGCCCCGCCGAGGGCCTGATCATGTTGATGAGCGCGAGGACGGTGACGGTGTTCGCCCCGCTGTTGGACACGAAGGCGGCCAGCCCGCTGGCCGCGACACCGACACCGGTCGGCTGATGGCCGACAGCGACGGTGCTGCTCACCGTGTTGGTGGCGGTGTCGATGTAGCTGACCGTGTCGGAGCCATGGTTCGCCACGTAGACGTGGCTGTTATCCGGGGTGACCGTCACGCCCCATGGCGCGGTGCCCACGGGAATGGTGGCCGTGATCGCCCGGCTGACGGTGTCGATGACACTGACGGTGTTCGCCGTGCTGTTGGCCACATACAGGTACCGGCTGTCGCTGGTGATCGCCGCGCCGTACGGAGCCGACAGGCCGATCACGGTCGCCACGACCGTGTGGGTGACCGTACTGATCACACTGACCGAATCACCGCCCTGGTTGGTCACATACACCTCCAGGTCGTTCGGAGCGGCAACGACCCAGGTGGGCGAGGACCCGACCGGGATGGTCGCGACGACGGTCCGGGGGGCGGTGCTGATGACACTGACGGTGTCCGAGGCCTGATTGGCGACGTAGACGAACAGGCCGTTGGGACTTACCTGGATACCGAAGGGGGTTTCCCCCACCCCGATGGTGTTGGTGACCGCGAAGAGATTGCGCTGCACCACACTGACGGTGTTCCCCCCGCTGTTGGCCACGTAGAGGTAGACGTTGTCAGGGGTGAGCGTGACGCCTGCCGGGGCGGCCAGCGGGGCCGCGGGGGTGGAGATCGTGAGCGTTCCCGCATCGAGAATACTGACGGTCCCCGAGGCGTTACTGGCCGCGTAGGCGAGCGGCGGCCCCAACGGGCTCGTTGCCACTCCCAGCGGTCTCGCTCCCGCCGGGAGCGTCGCCATCACCTGCGGGGAGGGGGCGGCGAGAGTCCCCACGGCGGCGTGAATGGACGGCCTCGGGGGCCTGGCTGTCGTCTGTGTCTTCATCGCGCACCCATTCCCCAGAGCAGGTTGGAGCAGGAGGTCACCCTTCTGCCGAGGCCCGGAAATGGCGTGCGAGCCCGCATACGAAGAATTCCCCGGCTCCAGGCGGAGAACCGGGGAAGTGGGCACACCAGCAGGCGCATTGGAGGCATTTCGCACTGTATGAAGAGCGCCTCTTACTCCCTGCTGTGCGGCGAGTACAACAATCCGAGGGCTCGGCCGACTCACGGAATCTCGAAGGTGCTGCCGCGCACGGCAGCGGCACCGAGACCGGCAGCAGCCCCCGGCCGCCCGCTCTTCAGGAGCTACCGGGGACGTCCGGGCGGTCGGTGTGGTGCTGGATGTGTGCGTCCGGGCCGGGGAAGACCACGCTCACGTGGTCGTTGTCCGTCCAGCGCACGTCGTACGGCGGTTCCCCGTTCTCGTGGTGGAGTCCGACGATCTCGCCCTCCCGTCGCGGCTTGCCGGTGACCGGGCTCTCCACGATCAGGTGGTCTCCCACTTCTGCCTTCATGTGCCTCGTCCTCCCTTTCCGCTGCGGGCCACCCTCGGTGGCCGGTGAGGACACGGGCGCCGTCCTCGCAGAGACCGGGTACCCGCATTCCCGGCATTCTGCCCCATTCCGGTGAACATCACCTCCGGGCATCCCGGGACACTCCAGGGCATCCCTGGATGTCTCCCGGCATCACGGGCCATCCCCGTGGCAGCCACCCGACACCGTGCATATCGTCGGATATGGGAGATTCACTACGTGAGGACGGTCCGATGAGGACGATCAGAGAGACCGACGCCGACACCCTGCGCGAGGTGCTGCGGGCCGAGGGCCCGGTGGCCTCGGTGTACTTCGGGCGCGAGATCCGGCCCCGGCGGGAGGAAGCCGAACTGCGCCTGCAGACGATGTCCCGGCAACTCGCCGAGCAGGGCACCGACCCCGCCACCCTGCGGGTTCTGGACGAACGGGTCCGGGCCTCGCTGCCGGGCACCGGCACCCTGGCCGCCTTCGCCTCGGGCGGCAGGCTGCTGTTCGCCACCGAGCTGCCCGGCACACGGCGGGACGACATCGCGGTGCACCGCGCCACCGCCCACCTGCTGCCCCTGCTGGAGTGGTGGCAGGAGCATCCGGCACACGTCCTGGCCGTGGTCGACCGGGCAGGGGCGGACGTACAGGTCTTCCCGCAGGGCAGCACGGAAGCATACGGGCAGACGGTCGAGGGGCCGGACGACGAGATCGTGCGCAACGCGCCCGGCGGATGGGAGCAGATGCGGCACCAGCGCCGTGCGGAGGACTCCTGGGAGCACAACGCGGAGCGGGTCGCCGAGGTCCTCGACCAGGACCTCGCCCGGGTCTCCGCCAGTCTGCTGCTGCTCGCCGGTGACGTCCGGGCCCTGCAGTACGTGACGGAGCATCTGCCGCCCCGGGTGCGGCAGCAGGTCGCCGTCCACCGGGTGAGGGGCAGCCGGGGCGAACGGGCGGCACGCCGCGAGCACGCCCGGCAGGTGGCGGACGAGGTGCACCGGGCGGTGGGCGAGGAGACCGCGGCCCTGCTGAACCGGATGTCGGAGGAGCGGCATCCGTCCGGGCGCACCGTGGAGGGACCGCACGAGACGCTGGCGGCGCTGGCACGCGGGCAGGTCGACACCCTGGTCCTGGCACACGACCCGCAGGACGGGCGCACCGCGTGGTTCGGTCCGTCCCCCACCGATGTGGCCGACCGGAAGGACGCCCTGCCCGGCGCCGCCGGGAACGGTTCGGCGGAGCGGGCTCCGCTGGCCGATGTCGCGGTCCGCGCGGCGGTGCTGACCGGGGCCGACGTCCGGATCGTCACCGGGGATTCCGCGGCCGGCGGCGACGGAGGCGGCGGCAATGGTGCCGCGCTCTTGGCCGGCGGCATCGGGGCGCTGTGCCGCTACCCGGTGAACGCCGCCGCCTGAGGGAGCAGGCCTCTCTCCCCCCGCCACCCCCGCCGGCTCAGTCGTCGGCGGGGGTGATCAGTCCGTAGTGGCCGTCGTAGCGGTGATAGAGAAGGTTGCCCCGGCCGGTGTCCTCGTCGACGAAGAAGACGAACGGGTACCCGCCCTCCTCCAGCCGCTGCCGGGCTCCGGCGACGTCGAGCCGTGGCGGGGACTGCTCGCTGAGCGTCAGCGACACCGCCACGGGCCCCATCAGTTCGGGCCGCGGCCTGACCTGGGCGAGGCGGTATCCGGTCGGGCCCGAGCGGTAGAGGACGCTGTCCTCGCCGGTGTCGGCGTCCGTGAACAGGTGGAAGTCGTAGTCCATCGACTCCATCTCGAAGGCCGCCTCGTCCGGCGTCTCCCGGGCCAGCGAGAAGGACTTGTGGCGCACCACCTCGCGTTCCTCGACCGGCCGGGGGAAGTAGTCCGGACGGTGAGCGGGCTCGCTGTCGTGGCGCCACTCGTGGGCCAGCGGACGCTTGCCGCGCCGCGCCTCCCAGTGCCGGTCGAGCTGGTCGAGCTGCCGGGCCAGCCGGTCCTGCAGCAGGTCGGCTGCCTCCTGCATCCGGGGCGCCGCGACGTGCGCCCTGGCCGGGCGGCCGTTGACGTCCACGCTCGCCTGCATCACGGCCGGGCGCTCCATCGCCGGGTTCTCCTCGGCGAGCAGCTTGAGGCGGGCGTAGAGGACCGGTTCGCGTACCCGGCCGAGCAGGGCCCGCACCTTTTCCCGGGCGTAGTCCACTTCGTCGGGCAGCACGCGCCCCCGGGTCTCGACCTGAACGTCCGGGGCGCCGGCGTCGGCAGCGCTGGTCATGGCGTCCTCCTGGCTCGATTCTTCGGGGGTCGCCGTCCCCGTGGTGGCGGGGCAGGCGCCGTCCGGCGTCCGGGCGCCCATGCGCCCGGAACATGCCGTATTCTCCCGTTCAGTCTGATCGAGGCGGGTACGGTCGGCAACGTGTGTCCGGGGCCTGTGTCGGCGCGCTCAGTCCCGGGGGAGGTGGCCGTACAGGAAGGCGCGCACACCCGCCGTGGCGGCGTCGGCCGCCTCGCGCTCGCCGGGGAACGGCCCGCCCTCCGCACCGGACCATCCGGTGGAGACAAGCGCGGCGAAGTGCCGGGCCGCGGTGCGGCCGTCGTCGATCCGCAGCATCCCGCGCTCCGCGAGTTGTGTCAGCCGCTCCGCCAGCGCGTCCCGCACCCGCGACGGGCCCGCCCTCCGCCATGCCTCGCGCAGGTCCGCCGGGAAGTCGTCGCCTTCCACCGCGATCCTGCGGACGAGGGCGAGGTGGCCGGCATCCTCGGGCCGGGGCCTCACCCAGTCCTGCGCGAAGGCCACGAGGTCCGCCTCCAGGTCGGCGACCTCGCCGAGGTGGTGTTCGAGGATCGCGAGGTGCGCGTCCGCGACCCGTGCCGCGCTCTCGGTCACCACGGTGACGAACAGCTGCTCCTTGTTCGCGAAGTGGTTGTAGATCGTGCGCGTCGACACCCGGGCCTCAGCAGCGATCGTGTCGATGCCGGCCGCGTGGTAGCCGACTCGCCCGAAGACCGCCCGGGCGGCGTCGAGGACGGCCCGGCGCTTGCCCCCGGACCCGCCACCGCGCCCGGCCGGCTCCTTGTCCTGCCTGTTCAACGCAGCTCCCGCCGAAGATGTACAACGACCGCTTCCCAGACTACAACGGTCGTTGTACCTTGGGTCGGGTGATCAGACAGTTACGCGTCCGCGCAGGGGGCTCCGGGTGATGCGCCGGGTGTTCATGGGCGGACTGGAGGTACCGGTCCAGGGGCTGGGCTGCATGCGGATCACCGAGGACGTCACCTCGGCGGACGAGCGGGCGGCGGCCGACGTGGTGCACAGGGCGCTCGACCTCGGCGCCACCTTTCTCGACACCGCCGACATGTACGGTCGCGGCCGCAACGAGGGGTTCGTCGGCCGAGCGGTACGGCACCGCCGGGAGGAGGCCATCGTCTGCACGAAGTTCGGCGTGGTCTTCGGAGCCGGCGACGACTGGAGAATCCGAGGGGACCCGGAGTACGCGCGTGCCGCCTGCGACGCGAGCCTCAGGCGGCTGGGCACCGACGTCATCGACCTGTACTACCTGCACCGCCCGGACCCGGCCGTGCCCGTCGAGGAGACCGTCGGCGCCATGTCCGCACTGGTGGCGGCAGGAAAGGTACGGCACATCGGTCTCTCCGAGGTGACCGGCGAAGAACTCCGCGCCGCCCACGCGGTGCACCCCGTCACCGCCGTTCAGTCGCAGTGGTCGCTGTCCGCCCGCGGCATCGAGGCGATGATCCCGGTGTGCGCCGCCCTCGGTGTGGGAGTCGTGCCGTTCTCCCCCCACGGGCGCGGCCTGCTGGCTTCGGTCCCACCCGCCGGACAGCCCCCGGCCCATGGCTCCTCGCCGCCCGGCGCCCCGGCTCCCTCCCTGGCCGGCGCCCTGCGCGACGTGGCACGCCGGCACGGCGTGCGCCCCGGGCAGATCGCCCTGTCCTGGGTGCAGCACCGGGCGGCCGTATGGGGGGTCCCGGTCACGCCGATCCCCGGCACGTCCGACCTCCGGCACCTGGAGGAGAACATCGCCGCCGCCGGTATCGAGCTGTCCGGCCCGGAGCTCGCCCGTCTCGACTCGGCCTCGGCCGGGGCCCGGTAGCTTCCACCGGCCCGGCGCTCGGCGCTCGCCTCTCCGGCGCGCACCCGGCGCGGCCAGGCCTGTCACCGGCCGGCCGGGCATCCGCACACCCAACCACCCCCTGGAGGAACCGTGAACATCGCCTACATCGTGGTCGCCGCCGTACTGTCCCTGCTGCTTGTCGTCTCCGGCCGCGGGAAACTCGTGAAGGACAAGCACATAACGGAAACCCTGACCAAACTCGACGTGCCGATGAGCTGGTTCGCCCCGCTGGCCCTCCTGGAGTTCGCCGGTGCGCTCGGTCTGCTGGCGGGCATCTTCTACCGGCCGCTGGGAATCGCGGCCGGCATCGGCGTCGTCCTCTACTTCGCCGGCGCCGTCATCACCCACCTGCGCGCCGGGGACGCGAAGGGGACCACCGTCCCGGCCGTTCTCCTGGTGGCAGGGGCCGTTCCGGCGGTGCTCGGCCTGGCCACCGTCTGACTGTTCGCTTCCCTTCCCGCTGCCGGCCCCCGCTCGGGCTCAGTGTGCGACGAGACCCCAGCTCCTGACCGGGCCCGTCAACTCGTATGCTCTGCAAGCGTTTTGTTTGAAAGGGGAGGGAATGACAGTCACAGAGAGCCCCGGCACGGAGCAGCCCGGGACGGAGCCGGCGGACGTGGAGCGGGCCGACGCGGAGAAGGCCGTTGTTGCGGAGCAGCCCGGCACGGAGAAGCCCGACGCGGGGCGGGCCGGGGAGGCCGCCTGGGCGGACCGCTGGACGCGGGAACTGCGGAGGGAACGGCAGGGCCACTTCCTGCGGCTGAACCTGGCCATCCTGTTCGCTCTCGGTGCCGTCCTGCTGCTGCTCATGCCGGTCGACCACCGCGGCGAGGCGGCGTTCGCCTCGGACGACGCCAACCTGTGCGGCTCCGTCGCCTTCCCGGAGGAGACCGAAGGCCGTCTCGCCGACAGGTGCGGGACCCTGCGGGACCAGCGGCTGAGCCTCGCCTTCATCTCGCTGGCCGGAGCGGGGATCGTCCTCGCCATCGGCCTCGCGGGGGAGAGCACCCGGCGGTTCGAGTCCAGGCACGGCTTCTCCTGACCGGCACGGCCCGTCCCCGCCCCGGCGGCACACCCCGCTACCGCGCGGCGGTGTGCCCCCGGGGCGGGAACCACCGGCCGGCGTCGAGGAAACGCTCGATGACCGGCACCCAGGGCCGGTGGTCGATGCCGTGCTCCCGCAGCCAGTCGTCGTCGTAGAACGTCTCCAGGTGCCGTTCGCCGGGGTCGGCGATCAGCGTGACGACGGTGCCGGTCCCGCCGTCCTGCCGCATCCGGTCCAGCAGCCGCATCGCCCCGAACAGGGCGGTGCCCGTGGACGGGCCCGGCAGGGTGCCGCCCAGCCGCCGCGCGGCGACCCGCATGGCGGCCACCGACGCGCCGTCCGGCACCCGGAGCATGCGGTTGACCAGCGGGAAGAGGAACGAGGCCTCCACCCGTGGCCGCCCGATGCCCTCGATCCGGGAGCCCGGCGCGGTGACGGAGCGGTCGTCCGCCCGCCAGCCGGGGAAGTACGCCGAGCCCTCCGGGTCGGTCACGCAGGTCCGCACCCGGTGCCCGGTGTACCGGGCGTGCCGGGCCAGTGAGACCACGGTGCCGCCGGTGCCCGCGCCCATCACGAACCACTCCGGGTCCGCGTCGCGCAGGACCTCACCGGCCAGGCTGCGCTCGCCGCGCCAGTCGTAGGCCTGTTCGGCGTAGGTGAACTGGTCCATGAAGTGCCCGCCGAGCTCGGCCGCCACCCGGCGGGCCTCGGCGGAGATGTCCGCCCCCGGCACCTCGACGACCTCACCGCCCAGGTTGCGGATGAGCCGCACCTTGGCCCCGGTGGTGCCGCTGGGCACCACCGCGACGAAGGGGATGCCCAGTTCGCGGCTGAACCACGCCTCGGAGATCGCGGTGGTGCCGCTGGACGCCTCGACGACGGTGCTGCCGCGGTGCAGCCGCCCGGTGGCGAGGGCGTGCAGGTACAGCGCCTCGACGAGCCGGTGCTTGTGGCTGCCGGACGGCTGGACCGTCTCGTCCTTCAGCAGCAGGCGCAGGCCCGCCAGGCGGCCGGACAGCGGCAGCTCCAGCAGCGGGGTCACGGTGTGCGGCATCCGTCGGATGATCCGGATCTGCCGGTTCACCCAGGCACGGTGGTCCGGGTAGTGCGGGTTGTCCAGTTCCTCGGCGCCGCCTGGAGGAGCCGGGGTGGCTCCCCGGCCGGCGGCGGCGTCCTCCGCCGGCCCCGTGAAGGCCGGGACACCGGCCCACGCGGCCGGGCCGGCGGCGGGGGCCGCGGCCGAGGCGGCGGCGCCCGCGCCCGCCAGGAGAAGGCCACGCCGTCGCATGTCCACCGGTGACCTCCGCGTCCGGGTTCCGCTCGGCACTGTCGCGTCCCGAGTGTCGTCGCGACCGGGCCGCCCGGTGCGCTGTGACACGGCGAGGGCCCGGCCGGGGGCCGCTTCTCCACACGGACGGGCGTACCCGCCGGCCCCGGCCGTCCCCGCTGCCGGCGCGTCTGTGTCCGCCGGACCGCTCCCGGCATACCGTCACGGCCGGTCAAATCGTATGCTGCACAGCGTGACCGGCGCCGCATCGCACCGTGCGCCACTGGGGACGGGAACGGGGAGGGGCACCATGCCGGAGCGCGCGCGGGGGACCGGAACGGACGAGTACGACTGGACACCGGCCATGCGGACCGAACGCCGGGCCCACCACGTCCGGCTGATCCTGGTCGGCACCGGGACCGGGTCAGGACATCAGCGCGTCGGCTGAGCCCAGGAACCGCACGCGGCCGTTCTCCACCCGGTACAGGAAGTGACTTGCTCGCGGCCGCAGTTGGCGCTGGCCCGGGAGAAACTCGATGGTGCGGGTGATGCCCTCGTGGACGCCGGTCCACAGGCTCCGGCGCAGCGCGTGGCGCACCTCCGCTCCGGCGGCGTCCCGGCCGTCGAGCCCGCGGGCGAGGAAGTGCAGCGCGTCGTACGCCTCCGCCGCGTAGCGCGGCACCCCGGTGGTGCCGAACCGTTCCCGGTAGGAGGACGCGAACTCCTGCGCCCCCGGGTGCGCGTCCGGGTCGATGAAGGAGGCGGTGAACGCCCAGCCCTCGGCGGCCTCCCCCGCCTCGGTGAGGAACCCCTCGCCGGTCATGACCCGTTCGGTGGTCACGCGCGGGCCGGAGAAGCCCGCCTCGTGCAGGGCGCGCGCGCAACGGGCGGCGCGCTGCGGGGAGTCGGTGGCCAGGACCACCGCATCGGGCTCCTGGGCCAGTGCCTCGTCGACGGCGGCGGCGAAGCCGTCCCCGTCGGCGGGGACCGGGTGGAGGGTGACGGCCCCTTCGGAGGGCGGGGCGTGGGTCAGCGACCCGGTCAGCCGGCGGATGCCGTCCGGGGCCGCGCGGTCCTCGATGACGGCGGTGCGGGAACTGGGCTCGACGTGCGTGAGATGGACGATCACGGCCGTGCCGTGATCCGCCTCGTCGAAGCGGAGCGGGAAGTACACGTCGTGCTCCCGGGACGACAGGGCGGTGGTGGCGACGGACACGGCGGCCACCGGCAGGCCGGCCTCGTCGTACACCGGCACGGCGGCCTCGGCCGTCCCGTCGGTGGTGGGGCCGATCACCGCGGCGACGGACTGCCCGGCGGCGAAGCGCCCGGCGATGCCGGCCGCCCGTTCCGCGTCCCCGCCGTCGTCACGGACCAGCAGGGCGAGATCGAAGGTGCGGCCGGGGCGGGCGTTGTGCTCCTCGACGGCGAGCCGGGCGCCGTTCTCCTGCGCCCGCCCCTCCTCGGCTGCCGGGCCCGACAGGTCGGCGTGCAGGCCGATGGTGTGACGCGGCAGCGGGCCCGCGGCACCCGGGCGGTCACGGGTCAGCAGGAAGCCCCCGCCGAGCACCACCGCCCCGGCGGGGGCGAGCACCGTCGTCAGCAGCCGCCGCCGGGACATGCCGCCGCCCCGGACCGGTTTCGCTGCCGCTCCGGGTGGGATCCCCGGGCCCGGGGCCGCACCGGCTTCGGTGGGCTCGGGAAGCCGGACGTCCAGAGCGCGCGCGGAGCGTTCGGCGACGAGCCGCGGCAGGCCGGGAGGCAGCCAGCCGCCACCACCGGCCGCCTCGGCCTCCCCCCCGCCCCCGCCCGGCCCGGGGTCCGCGCCGGCCTCCTCCAGGATCGCGCGCACCCGCCGGGCGTCGGGCCGCGCCCGCGGGTCCTTGTCCAGGCAGGCGCGCAGCAGCGGCACCAGAGGTTCCGGAACTCCTTCGAGGTCCGGCTCCTCGTGCACCGTGCGGTACAGCACCCCGGCGGCCATGCCGCCGCCGAACGGCCGGCGCCCGCCGGCGGCGTGCGCCAGCACACAGCCCAGGGAGAACACGTCGCTCGGCGGGCCGATCTCCCCGGCGCGGGCCCGCGCCTGCTCCGGTGAGAGGTAGCCGGGTGAGCCGACGACGACGCCGGTCGCGGTGAGCTGCGCCGCCCCGGCGGCGCGGGCGATGCCGAAGTCGATCAGCCGGGGCCCGTCCAGGGCGATCAGGACGTTGCCGGGTTTGACGTCCCGGTGCACCAGCCCGGCGTCGTGCACACCGGCCAGCGCCTCGGCCAGCCGCGCCCCGAGCACCCGCACCGTCCGCGGCGGCAGGGGCCCGTGGGAGGCGAGCACCTCGGCGAGCGAGGGCGCGGGGATGTAGGCGGTGGCGAGCCAGGGGTCGGGGGCCTGGGGGTCCGCCGCGACGACGGGGGCCAGCCAGCGGCCGTCCAGCGAGGCGGCCAGTTCGGCCTCGCGGCGGAACCGGCGCCGGAAGCCGGCCTCGTCCGCGTGCTCGGCGCGGATCAGTTTCAGCGCCACCAGCCCGCCGCCCGGCCCGGACGCCAGGTACACCACGCCCATGCCGCCCTCGCCGAGCCGCCGCAGCAGCCGGTACCCGCCCACCCGGACCGGGTCGGCGGGTGTCAGCTCCCGCACGGCGGGGCCCCGTTCACGGTCCGGCCGGGCGGCGGGGCGGGCTCACGCGGGGCAACGGGCTCACCCGGGGCCAGGTCACGCGGGACCGGTGAAGGCGAAGCCACCGTCGCGCACCTCGTACAGGAAGCTGCCCTGCCCCTCGAAGTCCCCCGTCTCCGGATCGAACGCGTACTCCCTGGTGATGCCCTGGTAGGTGGCCTCGCGCAGCGCTCCGGCGAGCCGGGAGCGGCCGGGCGGCCCGCCCTGCGCCGTGGCCGCCTTCGCGATCTCCTGGAGCACGAGCGCGGCCGCGTCGTACGCCTCGGCCGCCCAGTAACCGGGCGCGGCGTCGTACTCCTCACGGTAGGCGGCGGCGAAGTCCTCGGCGTCGGGGGCGCTCGCCGGGTCGATGAACGAGGCGGTCAGCTGCCAGCCCTCGGCCGCGTCCCCGGCCTGTTCGAGGAAAGCGGGGTGCAGGGCGGCCTGCGGGGCGAACCGCGGGCCGGTGAACCCGGCGGCCGCCAGTTCGCGGGCGACGGCGGCGGCACCCTCCGGCGGGCCGGCGAAGACGAAGGAGTCGATCCCGGCGTCCAGCATGTCGGCCACGACCGGGGCGAACCCCTCGGTCTCCAGGACGCCGGGCGGCACCACCCGCGGGTAGAGGGTGTGCCCGTAGTTCCGCTGGGCCACCAGGCTGACCACGGAGGTCATCTCGGTGCCGGTGAAGCCCAGGGACCGGTCCTGGAGGAGCCCGGGCCGCTCGGAGCCGGCCTGTTCGGCCAGGTGCACGGCGAGCGACCAGGCCAGCAGCAGGTTGGAGGGCCCGGTGCGCAGAAGGGCCCGGCTCCCCCCGCCCCCCAGGGCGTCGGAGGCCAGGCGGGTGTACCCGGGGGAGGCGGTGACGAGCGGCAGCACCGTCTCCTCGCAGACGGGCAGGGCGGCCAGCGCGGCGTCGTCGCCGGTCGGGCCGAGAACGGCCAGCACCCCGTCGTCCTCCGCGAGCCGGGCCGCGGCCTCGGCGGCCCGTTCGGAGCTGCCGCCGTCGTCCTCGGTGCGCACGGCGATCTCGAAGGGCTTGTCCGCGCGGGCGTTGTACCGGGCGACGGCCAGCCGCACGCCGCGTTCCTGCTCGCGCCCGGCGGCGCGGTCCGGCCCGGACAGGTCGGCCAGCACCCCCAGGGCGAGGCCGCCCGGGCTCCCGGCCCCGGCCCCCGCACCACGGCTGTCGTCATCCCGCAGCAGGTTCCAGGTCAGCGCGCCACCGCCCGCGGCGAGCACCGCCGCGCCGCCCGCCGCCAGGGCGAGCAGCCCGCGCCGGCCTGGCAGCCGGGAGGTCTTCCCGGAAGCCGGGGCGTCCACCCGGGTCGGTTCGACGGACGGCAGGTCGAGGGATTGCGCGGAGCGGGCGGCGATCAGCCGCACCACGTCGTCGGGCAGCCAGGCCAGCGCGTCGCCCTCGGGCAGCCGGTCCGCCTGCCGGGGGTCGTCGGCGAGACGACCCGCCAGCCCGGCGGCCTCCGGGCGGGCGGCCGGATCCTTGGCCAGGCACTCCCGCAGCAGCGGGGCCAGGCCGCCGGGGACGCCGTCCAGGTCGGGTTCGTCGTGCACGGTCCGGTACAGCAGTGCGTCGGCCGGGCCGGTGCCGAACGGCGGGCGGCCGGTGGCCGCGTACGCCAGGAGGCAGCCGAGGGAGAAGACGTCGCCGGCCGGGCCCGCGGTGCCGCCCTCGGCCTGTTCGGGCGGCAGGTAGCCGGGGGTTCCCACGACCACCCCCTCCGCGGTCAGGGTGGTGGCTCCGGCGTCCGACGGGCGGGCGATGCCGAAGTCGATGAGCCGGGGCCCGTCGTGCCCCAGCAGGATATTGCCGGGTTTGACGTCCCGGTGCACCAGCCCGGCCTCGTGCAGGGCGGCCAGGGCTCCGGCGAGGACCCGGCCGAGCACCCGGACGGCGCCCTCGGGCAGCGGGCCGCAGCGGTCCACGGCCTCGGCCAGCGACGGCCCGGCCACGAAGGCGGTGGCCAGCCAGGGCTGTTCGCCCTCGGTGTCGGCGCCGGTGACCGGGACCGTCCAGGCGCTGTCCACCCGGCGGGCGATGTCGGCCTCGCGCCGGAACCGGGCGCGGAACTCCTCGTCGCCGGCGTACTCGGCACGCACCATCTTGACGGCGGCGAGCTCCCCCGCGTCCGTGCGCCCCAGGTACACCACGCCCATGCCGCCCGCGCCCAGCCTGCCCATCAGCCGGTAACCGCCGAGGACCGAAGGGTCGTTGTCCCGCAGAGGTTCGATCACCGGTTCTCCCCCTTCTCGTTCCCGCTCTCGTTCTTGTCCTCCTCGCCGCCGGGGCCGGAGGGCTCCGGCGCCAGTTCGTTCTCCGCGCGGGAGGACATGAGGCCGAGTGCCTCGACAGCGGCGCGGGAGACCTCCCCGTCACCGCGGCCGTCCGCGCCCTTGGCGGATACCGCGAGCGTGAGCGGGCCGATGCGGGCCCGCATCCATTCGAAGTCGTGCGGGCCGCCCAGCTCGTCGCTGTGGAAACTCCCGGTCTCCGTCAGCAGGTCCTCGGTGGCGGAGTTCCCGAGTGTCCCGAACTCCATGGCGACCGAGATGAGTCCGCTCACCCACTCGTCCCGGCGCAGTTGCTGGTCGGGGCAGCGCAGCGCGTCCTCCACGGTGCGGGCCATCTCCCACTCCGCGCCCCTGGGGTCACTGTGGACGGTGGCCACGGCGGTCACCCGCAACGGGTCCGCGCCGTCCTCGGCGGGCAGTTCGGCGTGGCGCGTCAGGCTGGCCAGCACCCCGTCGGGGACGGGCTCCAGCACCCAGACGCAGTTCTCGTCGAGCACCGGCCACTCCCCCGTATCACCGCTGCGGCCCTCGGCCTCCACGAACCCGGGCCCGAAGGTCTCCGGCTGTGCCACGACCGCCTCGGCCAGCTCGGCGGCCCGTTCCCGGTCCGCCGGCACGCGGTCCGGGTCGGGGGTGAAGCCCGTCCCCTCCCCGCCCGCCGGTTCCCGGGCCTCGCCCTTGCCGGCGTCACTGTCCGCGCCGTCGTCCGTGGCGCTGCAGCCCGCCGTCAGCAGCGCCCCCAGCACCAGCGCACCGCAGCCGTGCGCGATCCGTCGCCTCACTGATTCCGCCCCCCGTCACTTTCCGTTGACGCCGCTCTCTTCCCGGTGACCGACCCTAGTCATCAGCCCGCGCCCGGACCACCCGGCCTCGCCCCGGGCGCCGGCTTCACGACACGGTTGTGACACGCCCGTCGCACGACCTCCGGATGGCCGTCACTCTCCCCAACAGGCGCCGCAGACCGCGTAATTCGCTGTCGGGCAGGCGCCCGGCCGCACGAGGCGGCCCGGCTCGCCGCGGGTGACGGGACGACGGCGGCCCTCGGCGCTGCGCCCCGGGCTGACGGGCGCCGGAGGGCGCCGCCCCCGGCCCGGGGAGGGACCGGGCCGAGGGCGCCGGGGTCAGTTGAGGGTCAGCTGGTAGTGGGCGAGAACGTCGCGCAGCGGCTGGGCGAAGGTGATGCCGCCGGCCTGGCAGTTCCCGCTGCCCCCGGAGACGATGCCGATCCCGCGGTCCCCGGAGAACAGCGGGCCGCCGCTGTCACCGGACTGGCTGCAGATGTCCGTGCTGTACAGCCCGAAGACGATGTCGCCCCCGCCGAAGTTGACGGCCGTGTTCACCCCCGTGACCGTGCCGCAGTGCAGCCCGGTCGCGGCGCCGCTGCGGCACACTCCCTGGCCGACGACCGCTCCGCCCACGGCGGTGATCTGCTGCGACTGGCCGTTGTGCAGGTTCACCACGCCGGGGTGGACGGCCTGCGGGGAGTGTTCCACGAGGCCGAAGTCCGAGACGGGGAAAACGGAGTCGACGGTCGTTCCCACGAACCCCGGCGCGCCGAACCAGATCGGGAAGGGCGGGGTCGGCCGGTTGTCCCGGGTGCAGTGCCCGGCCGTCACGAAGTAGTAGGTGGTCGCGGAGCGGACGTTGAACCCCACCGAGCAGCGCATGTGGCTGTCGTCCCGGTAGATGCCGTCGCCGCCCATCATCCGGGTGCTGAACGTGCCTTCGACCCGTTCCACGGTCAGGGCTCCGGCCAGCCTTCCGGCTTCCTTCCGCAGCGCGGCGAGGCCGGCGTCCGTCACACGTTCGTCGGCGAGCACCTCGACGCGGCCGGCGTCCTCGTCGACCGACCATGCCGTGCCGGCGATGTCGGCTCGCAGGACGGCGTCACCGGCCGCCTTGAGCTGGGAGACGCTGTACGTGCGGTCGGGTTCGGCCGCGGAGGCGTGCGGCACGAAGAGGGCGAGCAGGGCCGCCAGTCCCAGCGAGGCGGCTGTGGTCCGCAGGCGCCGGGCCGGGGCTCTGCGTGAACTGTGCGTGGGTCTCACGTGGTTCCTCCTGGGAGCTGCGTCGAGAACTGCGGCGGGGACTGCCGTGCCCCACGCGACCGTCGGGCACATGAGGAGCACAACCAGGCGCAAATGATCATGGACCTGGACAAGCTCGCCACAGTTTCTCCACGCTCGGCCGCACTGCCTACCGCGGCTTTCGGCCATTCACCCGGCGCATCGGAGCGCGTGCGGGAAGCCTTTCGCCCGGAGGCGCCGGGCGCGTCCGGGGAGGGAACGGAAACGGGGAGCCGGGCCGGTTGTTCCGGCCCGGCTCCCCGCCGGCTCGTGCGGTCAGGCGGTCACCGCGTCCTCTTCCTTCCGCCTGCCGTAGCTGACCCAGACGAACCCGAGGCCGGTCAGGACCAGGGTGGCGCCGAGTCCGCCGAGGAGGGCTGCGATACCCAGACCCATCTGGAGAGCGGAGTGGGTGACGGTGCCGACGCCCAGCTCACCGACCAGTCCGTGCACGGTCCCCGTCCAGGCCATCTCGCGGACCTTGCCGTCCAGCGGGTGCTGCCGGTCGAACTCGGTCCAGTAGCGGCCCTCCACGCCGACCTCGTACGTGCCGGCCTCGAAGGTCTCGCCCTCGTACTCGACGGCCTCTTCCAGCTCCACCGTGTGCGTGCCGTTCAGCACGTGATAGGCGATGGTGGCCATCTGGTACATGTACTCCGTCGCGGAGTTCACCAGCGGGTCGTCGGGGTCGAGGTCCGACTCGACGACCGGGTAGCCCCAGTCGTCCTTCAGGAGCTGCATGATCGCTTCGGCCTCTTCGGTGGAGCCGCGGTCGATCAGCTGACCGTCCTCGTTGTAGCTGAGCTCGACGTTCTGAGCCTCGCTGAACGACTGGAGGGAGCCGTAACCGTCCTGGATCTTGGCGAACGCCACCCCGCCTCCGGCCAGGAAACCCAGGCCGATGAATGCGAGCACCACGCCCAGAATCCTCAGACGCTTCATCATCACGAACTCCTCGTATTGTCGTTCCGCGCTGTCCCCTAGAGATTCCCGCACGTCAGGGGCCCGCCCCCAGGGCCGACAAGTGCGCCCGCGGGGGGCCGTTGGTCCCGGCCGCACTGCCTCACCCGGCCCCACAGGCCCACCCCGTCCGGCCGCCCCGGCCACCGGGCGCGGTGTGCCCGCCCCGGAATCCGGGACGGGCACACGGTCGAGCGGTACCGCAGGAGATCAGTTGAGCGTGACCCCGTAGTACGACAGCGTCCTAGTCAGGGGCTCGAAGAAGGTCGTGCCGCCGGAGGAGCAGTTGCCGCTGCCACCGGAGGTCATGCCGAGCCCGACGGTGCCGTCGAAGAACGGTCCGCCGCTGTCGCCCGGCTCGGCGCAGGCGTTGGTGCGCACCAGGCCGTACACGATGTCACCGCCGCCGTAGTTCACCGTCTGGTTGAGCCCGGTGACGTTGCCGCAGCGCACCTGCGTGGTGCTGCCGCTGCGGCACACCCGCTGGTTCATCCTGGCGTCGGCCGCCGAGGTGATCCTCTGATAGGAGCCGTTGTACAGGTTCACCTCGCCGGGGTGCCGGACCTGGGGGTTGTAGCGCACGAGCCCGTGGTCACGGCCCGGGAAGTAGGAGTGCTCGGTGTAGCCGATCCAGGAGGACCCGTTGTGCCACTCGGGGTAGGGGGGCGTGGGGCCGTAGGGGTCCTCGGTGCAGTGGCCGGCCGTCACGAAGTAGTAGGTGCTGCCGGCGTGGACGTTGAAGCCCAGCGAGCAGCGCCAGCCGAGGTCCGCGTAGATCGCGTCACCGCCGCGCATGAACGTCTGGAACGTGCCCTCGACGTGCTCGAACTCGATCGCGCCGGCAAGCCGGCCGGCCTCCTTCCTGATCTTCGCCATGTCGGCCTTCGAGACACGCTCGTCGGCCAGGACGACGACCCGTCCGGTCTCCTCGTCCACGGACCAGGCCGTGCCGGCCACGTCGGCGTCGAGGACGGCGTCGCTGGCCGCCTCCAGCTGGGTGGCGCTGAACGTCTGCACCGACTCGGCCGCCGCCGCCTGCGGGACGAAGAAGGCCATCATGGCCATCAGACCGGTAGCCGCGACCAGGGTCTTCAGCCTGGCCCGCGAGCCACTGCGGGAAGTGCGATGGGATCTCACTCAGTTCCTCCGAAGGGATGTCGTCGCCCTGTGGGGCGGGTGGACACGGTGAGAGCACTGCCAAGGGCTGCGCGCCATGCCCCTGACAACCGTCACAGTTTCTCCAACTGCCGACCAAAGTATCTACAGGGCCTTTCGGCCATTCCCCCGCGAACTCCACGAACGCACCCGTCACACCAGACACAACTTAAGCCCCTCGCACGGAAGTTCCTCCCCCCCTCCCGAGTCACACCAGCGCGCACACCGCGCCCGCCCGGAAGCAGCGCCCCGGCCGCACCGCCCCCGCCCGGGCGCAGGTGGAAGCGCATGTGCCCATGACACACCGCCGAAGCGCCACGCCCCGGCCGATGCCGGCCTGCCGTGCCCACGCGCCCCCGGCACACCGCCTGGCAGGGGTTGTTAGCCTGCGGGCCGTGAGCCTCCCCACCACCCGGAACGTGCGCGCCCTGCACGAGAAGTACGCCCCCTCGGACGAGATGCTGACGCTGGTCCACCAGCACAGCGAGATCGTGGCGCGAATCGCTCTGCGGCTCGCAACCCGCTGCCCGACACCGGTGAACACCACACTCGTCGAGATCGGCGCGCTGGTCCACGACATCGGCGTCTACCGGCTGGGCGACGCGCACTACATCCGGCACGGCGTGCTGGGGCACGAGCTTCTGCGCGAGGAGGGCCTGCCGGAGAGCGTGTGCAGATTCGCCTCCCGGCACACCGGCGTCGGCCTCACCCGCCAGGACATCCGCAGTCAGAACCTGCCCCTGCCGCCCGGCGACTACGTCGCCGAGACCGTGGAGGAGCGCCTGGTGATGTACGCGGACAAGTTCCACTCCAAGTCCAGCCCGCCCGCCTTCCTCGACGCCACCACCTACGCGGCGCACGTCGCCCGCTTCGGCCCGGAGAAGGTCACGGCGTTCAAGAGCCTGACCGAGGAGTTCGGCGAGCCCGAACTGGCACCGCTCATTGCCGAGTACGGGCACGCGGTGCGTCCCCGGCCGACCAAGTAGCGAGCGGCTGCGCTCGCTACGATCTGTCGTGCGAACGATGCCTCAGCGCGACCATCCGGAACCAGGGCCCGCAGGCCGCGCCGAGGCGACCGGGTGGGGCGGGACGCACAACGGACGAAGAGGCNGCTGGGACTCGGAGAGGCGCTCGGCGAGATCGGCACACTCATCGCCGGCCGCCTGGAGCGCGTGGAATGGGAAGGGGAAGCGGCCGCACAGTTCCGTGAGTGGGGACGAAGCTTCGCCCGCGAGTCTCGGTCCTTGGATGAGTTCACCCGCGATGTCGGTGAGGCCATCCGCCAGGCCGGCCAGGCCCTGTCGGAAGCCCAGTCCTCCATGCCGAAGGGGCCCGCAACCGGCCCGGTGATCGACCCGACCAAGGGATCAGCAGCCGGAACAGGCTTCCACGGATCCGACTTCCTCGACGACGTAGCAGCAGCACGCACCGAAGAAGACCGACAAGAAGCCATCCGCGTCATGGAACGCCTCTCCTCCCACTACCGCATCGCCGCCCAACAGATCGGAAACGCGGAAGCGCCCGCGTTTGATATGGGGCGAATGGGCGAACTTCCTGGTGATGGCGCTCCCCAACCCGGCCGGAGCAACGGTGACCGCGTCACGCCTGACTCCTCTGAGGCTCCACCCAAAAGCCCACACCACAACGGATCGGGAAGTAGTGCACTGCCGAACAGCCGGGAGGTCGCAAACCATCCCCCTGCCCTGAGCGGGCCGAGGACCGCACCCTTTGACGAATCAGTGGGCACATCACTGGACTCAGTAGCTCCCGGCGGGCATCCGACGGCTTCAAGCGGGGCCCAAGCACCGGGGGCTGCCCCCGTGTCCGGTGCGGGTGGGCAAGCTGCTGGGGCCCACTCACCGGTTTCTCTCCCACCAGGGCAACCAACAACTGGCTCGCGCAACCATGTTCCGGCCGGGCCGACACGCCCCATAGGCGGGAACCCGCCCACGGCGGCTCGTCCAGCGCGAGGTTTGGATGTGACACCTGGAAGCCCGCCGCGAACTCCAGGCGCAAGAGACGGCTCGGCCCCAGGTGTAGGGCGCCCTTCGCAGGCTGGAGGAACAAGCCGTGCGGCAACACCACTGAAAGGCGGCGCCGACAATGCTCCCACCGGCGGGCGGCCCACATCCGGCGCAGCAACGAGTGGGACGCCGGCGAAGAGACGCCCTGCACCCCCTGAAGGGATCGTGGGTGGTACTCGACGGCCCGCAGAGTCGTCCACTGGTGCATCGCGGCTCCCCAAAGGGGCCGTCATCGGCCCCACGCCTCCCGCCCACGCCGGTCGCAGCCCGCAAGAACGCGCCCGCAGGACCTCGCACAGTTACGGCCCTGTCATAGGAGCTCCGCCTTCGGCCTCGGAACGAAGTCACGGCCGGAACACTGGCAGCACCCGTGGAATGCCACGCACAGGGCTGACGTCACTCAAGGCTGGCAAGGCGAAAGGGGAGTTGCCGAAAGATCGAGGCGGCATCATCGGGCTCCCTGGCAACCAGGAGAATAGGAAGCAATCTTCCGATGAAAAGTAAGGATCCGTCGACGATCAACCCTCTCGGCCCATACCACGGTGACCGAATCAGCACTTCATCCCTTGCCAGGGATGATTCACCATGGCGCAGCATGCGGCTGCCATTTCTCCTGGTGACAGGATTCCTGCTTTCCCTCACAACGGTGGCGCCAGCGACTGCGGAGGAACCCACCCGAGCCTGGTATCTGGATGAGTACCGGGCCGCAGACATATGGAATCACACCCAGGGGGAAGGCATCACAGTTGCCGTAATCGATACCGGTGTCGACTCGTCAGTGCCAGAACTGAAAGATCAGGTACTGGAAGGAAGCGATTTTCTCGACCCTGCAGGAGTAGGCCATATCGATCGTGACGGCCACGGTACGGCCATGGCGTCCCTCATCTCAGGAACCGGGGCCGGCCAGGGAGTGCAGGGCTTGGCGCCGGAGACCAAGATTTTGCCGATTCGGGTATCTCACAAGGTGAGCGAGCTGGGCGTCGAGCTGGGAACGGGAGAACCGATACTCGATGCCATCGAGGTCGCAGCGGACAGTGATGCGCAGATTCTGAGTATCGCTGTGGGGACCCGTGGAGAGGATCCCAGGCTGCAGGAGAGAATCGACGAGGCTATCGCGGAGGCCGCTCGTCGTGGAAAGCTAGTCTTCGTCGCGGCAGGAAACGAAGCTCACGAAGGCTACAGAGCTGCAACACTCGCTCTCCAGGATGGTGCGGTGGGCGTGGGGGCTGTCGATCGACATGGCGAGCGAGCGTATTACTCCCAGCACGGCCCCTTCATCGGTCTGGCCGCTCCCGGGCAGGAGATTCCGCTGCGCTGCAGCCACGCTGGCGGCGCGGTGTGTCTGAGGGAAGGCGGCACGAGCGCCGCCTCGGCGTTGGCTTCGGCTTCTGCCGCGCTCATCTGGTCGGCGAACCCTGACTGGACGAAGAACCAGGTC
>NZ_BAAAMJ010000022.1:0-2701 GCF_039529215.1 Streptomyces sodiiphilus
CCTCGGCACACTCACCGCCCTCTGGATGCGCCGAAAGCAAACCCACAAGTCCCCATAACCCCTGGCACACACAACCTCCGCAAGTCACCGCCCACACCCACCGCCCCGCGACCAAGCGGCGCCTCACCCCGCAGAAGACTGGAATCTGCCGAAGCCCGGCCGAGAAGCTCGATGAGCCCGAACTGAGGCCGCCGGTCGCCGAGTAAGGCCACGCGGTGCGTCCCCGGCCGACCAGGTAGACAGCGGCTGCGCTCGCTACGATCTGTCGTGCGAACGATGCCTCAGCGCGACCATCCGGCCCAACCAGGGCCCGCAGGCCGCGCCGAGGCGACCGGGTGGGGCGGGACGCACAACGNCCTGGGACTCGGAGAGGCCCTCGGCGAAGTAGGCACACTCATCGCCAGCCGCCTGGAGCGTGTCGAATGGGAAGGGGAAGCCGCGGAGGCGTTCCGCCAGTGGGGGCGAAACTTCGCCCGTGACTCCCGGGCGCTGGATGAGTTCACCCGCGATGTCGGTAAGGCCATCCGCCAGGCCGGCCAGGCGCTGTCAGAGGCTCAGTCCTCCATGCCGAAGGGGACCGCAACCGGCCCGGTGATCGACCCGGCCCAGGGATCAGCAGCCGGAACAGGCTTCCACGGATCCGACTTCCTCGACCACGTAGCAGCAGCACGCGCCGAAGAAGACCGCCAAGAAGCCATCCGCGTCATGGAACGCCTCTCCTCCCACTACCGCATCGCCGCCCAACAGATGGAGAACGCAGAGGAGCCGAAGTTCAAGGCAGAGACACTCCTGGATCCTCCCGGTAAAGGCGTCACTCCACCCATGGGAGGCGATGCGCGGCGCGTCACGCCCGAGCCACTCGCTGCGACACCACTGGGACCGGGTAGTTCAGGCTCGAACGGTGGCGCAGTGCCGGACCATCAGGAAACAAGAGGTGCTCATCACCCCGGGAGGACACCTGCCTCCTTTGACGGATCGGTCGGAACCTCACCGGATTCGCTCGGACCTGGTGGCCTGCCGTCCGCCCCAGGCAGTGGCACGGCTACGGGCCCGGCTCCTGTAGCCGGCGCAGGAGCACAGTCCGGAGCGCACTCATCCGGTCCGCTACCGTGGGGCCAACCGGCGGGAGGCTCACGTACCCCGGTCGGCCCCCCGCGCCCTGTGGGTGGTAACCCGCCACCCACAGCTCGTACACCACGGGTAGGTCAGGTGACGCCCGGAAGCCCTCTCCGGCCTCCGGGTGTGAGCGACGGGGTCACACCAAGGACGCAGACACCGGGCGTAGGACGGCCTGCGCAGACGGGTGGAGAAAGTCGTGCAGGCATACCGCAGAAGAGCCCCGGGGCCGAATCTCCCTCGATCGGACGGCCCGCACCAGGCTCAGCAACGGGTGGCACACCGGCCAACAGGCGTCCTGCAGCCCCTGAAGGCATTGTGGGAGGCACACGAAGGCCCTCAAGTTCCTCCTCCAGCGGGTCTGGCCTGCCCAAGGGCGCTGTCATCGGGCCGACGCCAGCCAGCCAACGTGGCGGCTTCATGCGGGAACCCGACCGAAGGACCACACGCAACCACGGCCCTGTCATTGGAGCACCTCCGCCCACTTCAGAAAGAACCGGAGGCCGGACCACCAGCAGCACCAACAATGTCCCCCGCACAGGAGCCTCGTCACTCAAGGCTGGCAAGGCGAAGGGCGAACTGCCCAAAGACCGAGGTGGCGTAATCGGACTCCCCCGCAACCAGGAGAAGAAGAGGCCCTCCAGTGACAAGTGAAGATTCGAGGACGGTCAGCCCTTGCAACACATACCGCAGCGGCCAGCCAGCCACTGCAGCCCTAACCGCGACGTCAGCGCGGCACCGAATCTTCCTGCTATTTCTCGTGACAACACTGTTTTTGCTCTCTTGGACAACAGTGACGTCGGCTTCCGCGGAGGAACCTGGGCAAGCATGGCATCTGAATGAGTACCGGACTTCAGAGATCTGGAAGCACACCCAGGGGGAGGGCATCACAGTTGCCGTCATCGACACAGGCGTCGACACCTCCGTACCAGAACTGATAGGGCAGGTACTGGAAGGCGAAGATTTCTTCGACTCTGAAGGAGTAGGTCAAGTCGACCGTGACGGCCATGGCACGAGGATGGCATCGTTGATCGCGGGGACTGGCGCTGACCAGGGAGTTCAAGGCTTGGCCCCGAAGGCCAAGATTCTCCCCATTCGAGTAGCATACAAGCCAGGCGAAATGGGTATCGGCCTTGGGCTGGATGAAAGAATCGCAGAAGCCATCGAGCTCGCGGCGGACAGCGAGGCGCAGATTCTGAGCATCGCCGTGGGGACCCGAGGGGAGGACACCAACTATCAGGAAGAGCTCGATAGGGCAATCGCCAAGGCCGCCAGCAACGGGAAGCTCATCTTCGCAGCGGCAGGAAATGATGCTCACAATGGCTACAGAGCTACCACTCTGGCACTTCAGGACGGTGCTGTGGGCGTAGCAGCTGTCGATCGCCACGGGGAACGGGCCTATTACTCCCAGCACGGGCCCTTCATCGGTCTGGCCGCTCCCGGGCAGGAGATCCCCAGGCGCTGCAGCCACCCTGACGGCGCGGTGTGTCTGCAGGAGGGCGGCACGAGCGCCGCCTCGGCGTTGGCTTCGGCCTCTGCCGCGCTGATCTGGTCGGCGAACCCTGACTGGACGAAGAACCAGGTC
>NZ_BAAAMJ010000023.1:0-1907 GCF_039529215.1 Streptomyces sodiiphilus
CCTCGTGCCCGTTACGCCGGGCGTCCGACAGCCGCTCCAGCAGCACCATGCCGACACCCTCACCCCAGCCGGTGCCGTCGGCATCGGCGGAGAACGCCTTGCAACGCCCGTCGGTGGCCAGCCCGCGCTGCCGGCTGAAATCGACGAAGGCCACGGGGGTGGACATCACCATCGAGCCACCGACGAGGGCCAGTCCGCATTCCTGCTTGCGCAGCGCCTGCGCGGCCAGGTGCATGGCCACAAGAGAGGAGGAACACGCCGTGTCGACCGTGATCGCCGGCCCTTCGAAACCGAATGTGTAAGAGATCCGGCCGGCCGCGATACTGCCCGAACCTCCACTGCCGACGTAGCCCTCGACATCCTCCGGGACCTGACGCAGCCGCGAGCTGTAGTCCTGGTACATCACCCCGGCGAAGACGCCGGTCCGGCTGCCCTTGAGCGTCGTGGGGTCGATCCCGGCACGCTCGACGGCCTCCCAGGCCGTCTCCAGCAGCAGCCGCTGCTGGGGATCCATGGCCAGCGCCTCACGCGGGGAGATACCGAAGAACGCCGGGTCGAAGTGGTCCGCGTCGATGAGAAAGCCGCCCTCGCGGGCATAGCTGGTACCCGGCTTGTCCGGGTCGGCGTCGTAGAGCGCCTCCAGGTCCCAGCCCCGGTCGGAGGGGAAAGGCGATATGGCGTCCCGGCCCTCGGCCACCAGTTCCCACAGGTCCTCGGGCGATGCCACCCCTCCCGGGTAGCGGCAAGCCATGCCGACGACGGCGACCGGTTCCCGCTCCCGGTCCTCGGCCTCCTGCAGGCGTCGGCGGGTCAGGTGCAGGTCCGTTGTCACTCGCTTGAGATAGTCGCGAAGCTTCTGTTCACTCACCGGTCGCTCCCTTTCGTGATGCACTGACGGTTCCGGCAACAGCAATCAATTCAGACCGAGTTCGTTCTCGATGAAGTCGAATATCTCGTCATCGGAAGCCGAATCGATCCTGCTGACGGCGGCGTCCCCGGTGGCACTCGTCGACGGTCCGAGCCTGGCCAGAATCCCTTCCAGACGTGCGGTGACCCGGGCGCGGGCCGCGTCGTCCGCGGCGATGCGCGAGAAATCCTCTTCCAGTCTGTCCAGTTCCGGAAACACGTCCTCGACGGTGTCCGCAGCCTCGGGGGCCATCTGCTCCTCCAGATAGCCCGCGATCGCCTTGGAGGTCGGATAGTCGAAGAGGAGTGTCACCGGCAACCGCAGTTCGGTCGCCTTGCCCAACTGGTTGCGGAGTTCTACCGCGGTCAGGGAGTCGAAGCCGAGATCCAGCAGGCCCCGGTCCTCCTCGACATCCGAGGGACCCGTGTAGCCGAGCACACCGGCCACCGTCGAACGGACGAGGTCCAGCAGGTACCGGCCGTGCTCCGCCTTGGGCATCGTGCCGAGGTGCTGGTTGACGCCCCGGGCCGGCACCACGCCGCCCGCCGCGGCCCGCCGGACGGGCCTGCGCCCGGCCGGGCGGACCAGGCCACGCAGCAGCGCCGGCACCGACTCCGTCGGCTGGGCCGCCAGGGCGGCGAGGTCGAGCCGCATCGGCAGAACCACCGGAAGGCCGCTCGTGCGGGCGCTCTCGAACAGTGCCGCACCGTCCGCCGAGGAGAACGGAACGATCCCGCCACGGGCAAGGCGTGAGAGGTCCGCGCCGCCCAGCTTGCCGGTCATCTCGCTGCGCTGCTCCCACAGGCCCCACGCCATCGACTGCACGGGGTGGCCCTGCATGCGGCAGTGCGCGGCGAAGGCGTCGAGGAAGGCGTTGGCCGCCGAATAGTTGCCCTGGCCCATCCCTCCGAAAGTCCCGGCGATCGAGGAGAACAGTGTGAGCGGAATGCCTCGTTCACTGGTCAGTTCGTGGAGGTTGAGTGCGGCGTCCACCTTGGGC
>NZ_BAAAMJ010000024.1:0-61924 GCF_039529215.1 Streptomyces sodiiphilus
CATCTCACCCGTGACCAGCAGTTACGGGACAGCCCTTAGCTTCCCCAGCCGGCACCCGCCGCCTCGCAGCGGCCGGCCCCTGTTCTCCCGCTGCCGCATCCCATCGGCGGAAGTCTGGATGACGAGGCATCAACGAGGGTTCATGTTCTTCACCCGTCCGGTCTTCCCCAGCCTGTAATCCACGGATGGAACGCGGATCCTTGGGCCTGTTCCCCGGGCTTCGCACGCAGCAGTTACCCGCAGCGCACGCCGAGGCGGGGACGGTCCTTACGCACGGGACCGGGCACTACACCTTCGACATCGGTCGAACCTCCTCCGATGAGTCCCACTCAACTCAAGCGGCTTCGTGTCGCACCGCGATCGTCCAGCAGTTCTTCCGCGGCAGCGGGGCCAGCAAGCCACGGATGAACTTGCCCACACGAGTGCGGGGCTCGGAACGGGCAACCCGTCCGGCTATGCGCTGCATCAGCCCCTCGAAGTCGTCGTCCCAACGGGCAGGGTCTACGCTGTGGCCTGCGGCCACCGCCTGATCTTCTGTCTTCACACACTGATGATCACCGGTGGCCGCACCTGTCTCCGCAGCCGGCCCCACCAGCAAGATCCACATCTACGGCTGGAGTACTAGGGTTCTCGACCGGCTGCTGGAGGAGAACCATCAGCGCTATGCCGCCGAGAAGGCGGCCGGGCTGCATGAGAAGGGCGCCGGGAAGAAGGCGAAGAAGCGGGTGGCCAAGCCCGCTCCGCAGGGGGAGGGGCTGTTCGATGTCGAATGAGCCGGTGAAGGCCACGGGTGACGTCCCGGCGTGGCAGGTGCCGCAGGAGTTCACTGAGGCGTCCTCCTACCAGGTGCGGGACGCGCTTCAGCAGATCATCGAGGATGACCTGCTCGGTCCGTGGAACGGGTCGCTGGAGTCCTTCGCACCGAAGGCCAGCGGTCCGGGGGACCGGTATCTGGTGGGGAAGCTGGGGCCGCGGGAGGTGGCCAAGTCGGCGGCGGACGCCTCGCTGGGAGGGCTGGACAGCGAGCTCGGCGGCGATGTGAACGGTGACGACGGGGAGCTGCCTGATCTGCTCACGCCGCAGAACGCGGGCCGGATGTGGGCTTCGTCCATGGGGCTGTCCTTCGCCGTGATTGCCGGCATCGACAAGCTCAGCGTCACCGCGTCGTGGGGGCGGTACACAAAGTCAGAGGCGCTGGACGAGGCGGGTGTCTCCCGTCGCGTGTGGTCGCGGGAGCCGGTGTCCTTGGAGAAGGAGGTCGCCCTCGACGGCGCCGCCTCCTACAGGGTGCCGTTGCAGGGGGACGGCACCCAGCCAGACGTGTTTCTCGCTGTCGAGGTGCGGCAGCAGGCCGGTGGTCTGCGTGTGGTGGAGCTGGCGCTGGTCAATGCGCAGGAGGAGCCGCAGAACAACAAGGACACCGTGTGGCTGTTTCAGGCGCAGCTGACCGTGGTGGCGCTGGACGGTGCGCAGGCCGTGTTCGCGCCGGTTGACGATCCGCTGGACGACATCGCGGCGCACAGCGAGGACCCCGAAGAGCAGCACCTTCGGCTCCTGTACCGCAACGAGCTGCGGCACGCGAACGGTCGCAACGTCGCGGTACACGCGGAGGTGCATGACGGGGAGCGGCATGCCCACCGGCTGGAGACGCGGTGGCTGCCGTACTGCGACGTGCCGGCCACCATCGCGCTGCAGGATTCGGAGCAGCTGGCCGGGCTCGTGCTGTCCATGGACGCCTTGGGCGCCACGACCAAGCGGGCGAGTGTGCTGCAGACCAAGCTGTGTCCGTGGTGCGGTTCCCGGATCGAGGTGTCGGCCAAGACCACGGACGGCGAGCGGCGGCGCATCCTGCTGTACTGCGCGAACAGCGAGGGCGCGTAGGCGTGCCGCTTCTCGTATGTGAAGGCGAAGGGTGAGGCTGCCGATCCTCATGGTGGATGAGGAGATCTACCGGCTGCTGCCCGCTCTGGTGATCGCCACGGTCGACAAGATGGCGCAGCTCCCCTGGCAGGGTTATGCCGGGATGCTGTTCGGACGGGTGAGGCGCCGCTGCGCACGGCATGGTTACTGGCATCCGGATCTGGGCCGGCGGATCGAGTGCACTGGCAAGCACCCGAAGAAGGGCGCCCTGCCCGGTACCAAGGAGCTTGAGCCGGTCTCGCGGTTTCGGCCGCCGGACCTGATCATCCAGGATGAACTGCACCTGATCTCCGGGGCACTGGGGACCACGGTCGGCCTGTTCGAGTCGGCCGTGGATGAGCTGTGCACCTGGGAGACCGTCCAGGAGGACGGGACCGTGGTGGTCACTGGGCCGAAGATCGTGGCGTCCACGGCGACGACGAAGCGCGCGGCGCAGCAGGTGCGTGGTGTGTTCGGCCGCGGTCTGGCGATCTTCCCGCCGCAGGTGTTGGAGGTCGGGGACACGTTCTTCTCCCGGCAGGTGCCGGTGACCGAGAAGACACCGGGCCGCCGTTACTTCGGTGTGTGTGCGCACGGCGTCCGTATGAAGTCCGCGGAGATTCGGATCGCGGAGATCCTGCTGCTGGCCGGGCGGACCCTCTTCGACGAGCACGGCCGCGACGCGGACCCGTATATGACGCTGGTCGGCTACTTCAACGCCACCCGTGAACTCGCCGGTATGCGGCGCTTCCTGGACGACGATGTGACGACCAGGGTGCGCCGTAACGGGCATCGCCGAGTGCGGGACGCCGGGGCGCTGTCCGACCGACTGGCGAGCACAGGAATGCTCACCACCCAGGAGCTGACCTCCCGGATCTCCTCGGCGGACATCACCGAGGTCCTCAAGCAGCTGGAGAACTCCTTCGACCCGGAGCTGCGCACCTCCGCGCGCCGGGCCGCGATCGCCGCTGAGCTGAGGGCGGCGAAGAATGAGAAGCGGGCGCCGGTCGTTCCCGAGCTGGACTTCGAGCGCCAGCCGGTCGACGTCGTACTGGCCACCTCGATGCTGCAGGTCGGTGTGGATGTCTCCCGCTTCGGCCTGATGATGGTCACCGGGCAGCCGAAGAACACCGCGGAGTACATCCAGGCGTCGTCCCACGTGGGCCGTGACGCCGCGCGCCCTGGTCTCGTGGTCACCCTCTACAACTGGACCCGGCCGCGCGACCTCGCGCACTACGAGGACTTCGAGCACTACCACGCGACGTTCTACCGGCAGGTCGAGGCGCTCTCGGTCACGCCCTGCTCCCGCAGGTCACTCGACCGCGGTACCGCCGCCGCGTTCATCGCCGCGCTGCGCAACGCCGAGGAGGCTCACTCCGCCAACCGGGCGGCCTACGACGTCGGCATGGACTCGCCCGCAGCAGAGCGGATCACCGAGCGCTTCCTCCAGCGGGCCTTCCACGGTGGCGGTGGCGAACGCGGCCAGGGCTACCTGGCCGAACGCCTCGCCGTGGTCAAGGAGCGTTGGGAACAGGCGAAGGGCACCTCCGCCCGGCTGGGTTACCAGGCCCGCAGCGAGAACAAGCAGCAGATGGCAGGGCTGCTCCAGTCCGCGGGCAACGGAGCCTGGACCGACCTCACCGTCCCCATGTCGATGCGCGAGACGGAGAACGAGATCAACCTCCTGGTGCCCGGCAGCATCAGCACCCTGACCCAGGCACCCTACGGCGCCCCCCATGGACCGCAGGGGCACAGGAGTCACCACCCGACAGCGATACCGAGACCAGCGACGACAACGGCGACGAACACGGAGGTACCGAGTGACCGCGCCGACCTCCCCGAGCCACCGCCGCCGCGTCGGCTCCGTGCGGCCCAGCCACCTGATGTTCACCGCCGGCGTCGGCTCTCTCGTGGACCTGCCGAACTTCGCCGTCCTGGTACGGGGGCTGGACGACTGGTCTTACGACAACATCGAGTGGGAACCCCTCGCCGAGCCCCGGCTCCTCGAAGCCGTCCGCCGCACCACCCGCAACCCCAACGTCACGCAACTCCGGCCCGCACCGTGGCTGGACGGCCTGGACACCGACCCGAACGGGCCGGCCGCCCGCGTCGGCGTACCGACGGTGCCCTTCCCGGCGTGGCTGCGCTGCACGGCCTGCAACACACTGGCCGCTCTCGACACCACCTGGTGGACGTTCGAGAACGCCCAGCCCCGGCGGCCGGACCTGGCCCGCTTCTTCCACACCTCCTGCCCGTCGAAGCGCAAGAAGCCGCTCGCCGTCACCGCCCGCTTCCTGCTGGCGTGCACCGACGGGCACCTCGACGAGTTCCCCTACCAGTGGTTCGTTCACCAAGGCGCACCCTGCGCTGAGACGACGCACCCGACACTGCGGATGGAGGACCACGGAGGTAACCAGGGCGCCAACGTCAGCATCCAGTGCACCAACTGCCACGCGACCCGGAACATGAACCAAGCCACGGGTGAACGGGGACTCGCCGAACTCCCGCGCTGCCGGGGCCGGCACCCGCACCTGGGCACCTTCGCCGCCACGGGCTGCAAGGAGCAGCCACGGCTGGTCGTCGCCGGCGCGTCCAACCAGTGGTTCGCCCGGACACTCACCGCCCTCGCCGTCCCAGCGACCGGCCAGAGCGCGCTGGCAGCCAAGGTGGAGCAGCTCTGGGACAAGCTCCAAAAGATCAAGAACCCCGACCACCTGGACCTACTCTGGGACGAGTCGGCCTACATCACCCTGCACCAGTGGGAGCAGGCCGAGGTCTACGAAGCGATCGCGGCCCACCGCGCCGAGCTGGAAGCAACCGACAACGGAGACAGCCCGCAACAGCCAACCGCGATCGACCTGCTGACCCCGGAGTGGGAGATCTTCACCACGCCGAATCCCCCTGACCCCACCGCCGACTTCACGCTCCGCCGGGACGCGAAGGGCGTGCCGGAGACACTGTCCGGCATCTTCTCTGACATCGCCCAGGTCGAGCGGCTGCGCGAGGTGCGCGCGCTCACCGGCTTCACGCGCCTGGACGCCCCCGACCCCGATGAGCCGGACCTGGTCAGCCTCGTGGAGCTCGCCCGCGACACGCCCACCTGGGTTCCGGCCAGCGAAGTGCGAGGCGAAGGCATCTTCCTGCGGGTCTCCGAACCCCTCCTCGCCGACTGGCACGAGCACGTCGCGAACTCGGAACCTGCCTTGGCACACCAGACCGCCTACAAGTACTTCCGCCACCGGCGCTATTCGGACCGCATCAAGCGCGACGACTTCGACCTCATGGCCGGCTGGCCGGGCCTGCGCTACATCGCCCTCCACACGCTGTCCCACCTGCTGATCCGCACCATCGCCCTGGAATCCCAGGGACTTTTCAGGGACTTTCACGTCTGTCCCAGGGAGGTTTCAGGGACTTTCCGCCGCGTAAGCAGGGAAGGCCCTGACAGCGCTGAAAGGTACGAAAGCGCTGGTCAGGGCCTGTTCCCCTAGCACTCGATGATGTTGACCGCGAGGCCGCCGCGGGCGGTCTCCTTGTACTTCACGCTCATGTCCGCGCCGGTTTCCTTCATGGTCTTGATGGCCTTGTCCAGCGAGACGTGGTGCAGGCCGTCGCCGCGCAGCGCCATGCGGGCCGCGGTGATCGCCTTGACCGCGGCCATGCCGTTGCGCTCGATGCAGGGGATCTGCACCAGACCGCCCACCGGATCGCAGGTGAGACCGAGGTTGTGCTCGATGCCGATCTCCGCGGCGTTCTCCACCTGCCGCGGGGAGCCGCCGAGCACCTCGGCCAGCCCGCCGGCCGCCATCGAGCAGGCCGAGCCCACCTCGCCCTGGCAGCCCACCTCGGCGCCGGAGATCGAGGCGTTCTCCTTGAAGAGCATGCCGATCGCGCTCGCGGCCAGCAGGAAGCGGACCACGGAGTCCTCGTCGGCGGACGGCACGAAGTCGGAGTAGTACATGAGGACCGCCGGGATGATGCCCGCGGCGCCGTTGGTGGGGGCGGTCACCACCCGCCCGCCGGCCGCGTTCTCCTCGTTGACCGCCATGGCGTAGAGGGTGACCCACTCCATGGCCAGCCCTTCCCGGCCGCCCTCGGCCCTCAGCTGCCGTGCGCAGGTGGCGGCCCTCCGGCGGACCCTGAGCCCGCCGGGCAGGATGCCCTCCCGGGTGAGCCCGCGACGCACGCACTCCCGCATGACCCGCCAGATCTCCAGCAGACCCGCCCGGATCTCGGCCTCCGTCCGCCAGGCCTTCTCGTTCTCCATCATCAGCGCGGAGACCGACAGCCCGGTCTCCCTGGTCAGGCGGAGCAGTTCGTCGCCGGAGCGGAACGGGTACCGCACGGTGGTGTCGTCGAGCCGGACGCGGTCCGCTCCGGCCGCCTCCTCGTCGACCACGAAGCCGCCGCCCACCGAGTAGTAGGTCTTCGCCAGCAGCGGCACGCCCCCGGCGTCCCGGGCGGACAGTGTCATGCCGTTGGGGTGGTAGGGCAGCGACCGGCGGCGGTGCAGCACGAGGTCGGCATCGGGGTCGAAGGCGATCTCCTGGCTGTCACCGATCTCGGTGTCCAGCAGCCGCAGGCGCCGGGCCGAGCGGATCTGGTCCACCCGGTCGTCGGCCGTGTCCACGTCCACGGTGTCCGGGGCATGACCCTCAAGGCCGAGCAGCACGGCCTTGGGGGTGCCGTGGCCGTGGCCGGTGGCGCCCAGGGAGCCGAAGAGCTCCGCCCGCACGGAGGCGGTCCGCGCCAGCGCCCCCTCGTCCTTGAGGCGGCGCGCGAACATCAGCGCCGCGCGCATCGGGCCGACGGTGTGCGAACTGGACGGGCCGATACCGACGGAGAACAGGTCGAAGGCGGAGAGGGCCACGGTGCGGACTCCCTTGTCTGCTCGTGGTCGGGCTGTCGGACGGGCGGGGCGCTCCGGGATCGCCGGCCGCGCCCCGCCCGGGGTGCTACGCGTTCAGGCCGGGGTACAGCGGGTGCTTGCCGGCCAGGGCGGAGACCCTGGCCTTGAGCGCGCCCTCGTCGGGGCCGGGCAGCAGCGCCTCGGCGATGACATCGGCCACCTCGCGGAAGTCCTCGGCGGTGAAGCCGCGGGTGGCCAGCGCGGGGGTGCCGATGCGCAGACCGGAGGTCACCATCGGGGGCCGCGGGTCGTTCGGCACGGCGTTGCGGTTCACGGTGATGCCGATGCCGTGCAGCCGGTCCTCGGCCTGCTGCCCGTCCAGCTCCGACTCGCGCAGGTCGACCAGGACCAGGTGCACGTCGGTGCCGCCGGTCAGGACCGAGACGCCGGCGGCCGCCGCGTCCGGACGGGTCAGCCGCTCGGCCAGCAGGCGCGCGCCCTCCAGCGTGCGCCGCTGGCGGTCGGCGAACTCGCCGGAGGCGGCGATCTTGAAGGCCACCGCCTTGGCCGCGATGACATGCTCCAGCGGCCCGCCCTGCTGTCCGGGGAAGACCGAGCTGTTGATCTTCTTGGCGTGCTCCTTGCGGGAGAGGATCACTCCGCCGCGCGGGCCGCCCAGGGTCTTGTGGGTGGTGGTGGTGACGACGTCGGCGAACGGCACCGGGTTGGGGTGCAGGCCGGCCGCGACCAGACCGGCGAAGTGCGCCATGTCCACCATGAGCAGCGAGCCGGCCGCGTCGGCGATGCGGCGGAAGGCCGCGAAGTCCAGCTGCCGCGGGTAGGCGGACCATCCGGCGACGATCAGCTTCGGCCGGTGCTCCAGCGCGAGCCGCTCCACCTCGGCCATGTCCACCAGACCGGTGGCCGCGTCCACGTGGTAGGGGACGACCCGGTAGAGCCTGCCGGAGAAGTTGATCTTCATACCGTGGGTCAGGTGACCGCCGTGAGCCAGGTCCAGGCCCATGATCGTGTCACCGGGCTCCAGCAGCGCGGCCATCGCCGCGGCGTTCGCGGAGGCGCCCGAGTGCGGCTGGACGTTGGCGGCCTCGGCGCCGAACAGCTCCTTGACACGGCTCCGGGCGAGGTCCTCGATGACGTCGACGTGCTCGCAGCCGCCGTAGTAGCGGCGGCCGGGGTAGCCCTCGGCGTACTTGTTCGTGAGGACGGACCCCTGGGCCTGGAGGGCGGCCACCGGGGCGAAGTTCTCCGAGGCGATCATCTCCAGCGTGGACTGCTGACGATGGAGTTCGGCGTCGACCGCTGCGGCGACGTCCGGGTCCACCTCGTGGAGCGGACTGTTCAGAAGGGACATGTATTTCCTTGGCTGCGGGAAGGAAGGGGCCGGACGGACAGGCCGGACGCGTGTCCGGCGGGGCTCACTCGCCGGTGAAGGCGGTGTACTCGTCGGCGGTCAGCAGGTTCTCCTGCTCGCCCTCGACCCGGACCTTGAACAGCCAGCCGGCCTCGAAGGGTGAGGAGTTCACCAGCGCGGGGTCGTCCACGACGTTCTGGTTGACCTCGGTGATCTCGCCGGAGACCGGGGAGTAGAGGTCACTGACGGACTTGGTCGACTCCAGTTCGCCGCACGGCTCGCCGGCCGAGACCGTGTCACCGGGCTCCGGAAGCTGGACGAACACCACATCGCCCAGGGCGTTGGCCGCGTGCGCGGTGATGCCGACCGTGGCGAGGCCGTCGTCGGCGGTCGCCAGCCACTCGTGTTCCTTGCTGTAGCGCAGCTGCTCGGGGTTGCTCATGGCGGAATTCTCCTGGATGTGTCGGATCGGTGGGGCAGGGGGCGCGGCAGGCGGACGGCTCACCGCTGCCGCTTGTAGAACGGCAGGGCGACCACCTCGAACGGCTCCAGCCTGCCGCGGATGTCCACGTGCACGCCCTCGGTGCCGGGTGCGGCGTGCGCGGCGTCCACGTAGGCCAGGGCGATGGGCCGGCCCAGCGTGGGGGAGGGGGCGCCGGAGGTGACCTCGCCGATCACCGCGCCCGTCCGGTCCGTCACGGGGTACCCGGCGCGCGGAACCCGCCGTCCCTCGGCCGCCAGGCCGGTGAGCACCCGCGGCGGTGACGCGGCGGCCCGCTCGGCCGCGGCCTCCAGCGCGGCGCGGCCCACGAAGCCGCCGGGCTTGTCGAACTTGACGACCCGGCCCAGACCGGCGTCGAACGGTGTGGTGGAGGTGGTGAGCTCGTGCCCGTACAGCGGCATGCCCGCCTCCAGGCGCAGCGTGTCACGGCAGGCGAGCCCGCACGGAACCATGTCCGCGGGCTTTCCGGCTTCCATCAGGGCGTGCCACAGCCGCTCGGCGTCACCGGGGGCGGTGAAGAGCTCGAAGCCGTCCTCCCCGGTGTAGCCGGTGCGCGCGATCAGCGCGGGGACGCCGGCAACCGTGCCGGGGGACCCGGCGTAGTACTTCAGCCCGCCGGGGTCGGTGTCGGTGAGGGCGCCGAGGATCTCCGCGGACCGGGGTCCCTGGACGGCGAGCAGCGCCCAGGCGTCCCGGTCGTCGCGGACCACGGCGTCGAAGCCGGGCTGCCGCTCGGTGAGCGCGTCGAGCACCACCTGGGCGTTCGCGGCGTTGGCGACGACCAGGTACTCCTGGTCGGCGAGCCGGTAGACGATCAGGTCGTCGAGGATGCCGCCGTCCGCCCGGCAGATCATCGTGTACCGGGCCCGCCCGGGGGTCACGGCGGACAGATGCCCGACCAGGGCGTGGTCGAGCAGGGCCCCGGCCTGCGGGCCGGTGACGGTGATCTCCCCCATGTGGGACAGGTCGAACAGGCCGGCCCCGGACCGTACCGCCTCGTGCTCGGCGCGCTCGCTGCCGTAGCGCAGCGGCATGTCCCAGCCGGCGAAATCGGTCATGGTCGCCCCGAGGGCGCGGTGCACGGCGTCGAGGGCCGTCGTCCGGGGGGTCGAAGTCATGTCTGTGCTCCCAGGGGTGCGGGCGGGCGGCGTGGCTGTGCGCGCTGGCGCAGCGTTACTGGCGCTCTCCCCATCTGTCATCTGCACCTGAGAGGTTCGCCGCGGCCCGCGGGCCGGTGGCTTGCACCGTGGGTGGGGCCGCCCCGGGGGCGGCCCGCTTTTCAGATCTGCCTCGCCTGCGCGGTATAGGGGCCTGAGAGATTCAAGGGAGGACTTGCTCCTTCGGCGCCCCAGAGAACTGGGGACTCTCCCGCGCGGGTTCGAACGGCCGGTATGCAGTTGACGCCGACATCATCGCACGGCCCGGGCCGCCGCGGGAGGACCGGACCGGGGGCGGCGCCGGAGGATAGCCCGCACCGCGGGGCGCGGCCCGCCGGGGTGAGGCGACGGGCCGCGGAGAGCGGAGCCGGTGAGGTCAGCCGATGTCCTGCTGCTCGGGCATCCGCTCCAGGGCCTCGGCGGCGCTGTCGGGTGCGGCGGGCAGGATCTCCGCCTGCGACTCCCCGGCGACGTCCCACTCCTCGGTCACGTCGGCGTCCTCCTCGAAGCCGGCCTCGATCTCGGCCTCCTGGGGGTAGCCGCTGCCCTCGACGAGCTCCCACTGACCGGCGAGGCCGGCCTCCTGCGATGCGTCCGCGTCCTCGGCGGCGTCCGCCTCCCCGGGAACGTCACCGAGGTCCGGGAGCAGGGCGCCGAGTCCGGGCATCAGCGCGGAGGCGGCTTCGAGTGCCTCGCGCAGGGTTTCCGAGGCGCGCTCGACATCGCCGGCGGTGGCCGCCTCGGCGATGACATCGACCTGGGAGCGCGCGCCGTCCGCCTCCGCGGCGTCAGCCGGTGCGATGTCGTCGGCCGGGAGGATCTGCCCCTCCGCCGGAGCCTGCCCGGCACCCTCCAGCAGCGGGCGCAGTGCTTCCCTGATCGCCTCGGTGTGCCGCTCGGCCTCGGCCTGGGAGAGCCGGCCCTCGCGGGCCGAGGCGGCCTGGAGTGCGGCGGTGACCGGGGCGATGGCCTCACGCAGGTCCTGCAGCTGCTCGATGCCGGTGGGCTGTCCGGCCTCGGCCGGGGCCTCGGCCACGGGCGTGTCGTCGTCCGCGACGGCGCCGACCGCCATCGCACCGCTGCTGAGGACGAGGGCTCCGGCGGTGGCGGAAGCGAGAAGGACGCCAGTCTTGCGGGTGATACGCATGGGGAGAATGTCCCTTCGTGTGTCGGTTGGTGCCTTCTCGTCCACCGTGCGGGCCGAGGCTACCCACCGCAACCGTTCCGCTGCTGCCGGTGATGTCCGCTCCTGCGCCGTCACTGCCATGACCTGGGGATTCGAGGGGCCGCGACACGACGGGCAGCCGGGTGACGGAGACAGCCATTAGGGTGCGGTGCAGACCGGGAACGAGATGGTGGTTGGGCGCGATGAGCATTCCGCGGCAGGGGTCGGGACACGGCGGCTGGCCGTGCAACGAGCTGGAGGAGACACTGGCGGCGTCGGTGGGGGTGCCGGACGCGGCCCCGCGGCTGCTGGAAGTGCTGGCGCGCAGCCTGCTGTGGGTGCCGCTGCCGGAGGGCGGCGGCCCGGACAGCGCCGGTCTCGACCTGCCGACGATCGAACTGGCCGGTGGGGTGTTCGTGCCGGTGTTCAGCTCGGCCGAGCAGTTCGGGATGTCCCAGGGCGCCCATCTGCCGTTCACCGTGGCACCGGTGCGCGAGTTCGCCCGCGGGCTGCCGCCCCAGGCCGGGATGGCCGTGAACCCCGGCGGCACCGTCGGGCTCCCGGTGCCCCCCGAGGCGGTGGCCGAGCTGTGCCGGCTGACCCCGGGCCGGCGCGAGCCCGGCCGGCCCTCCGGAGCCCGGATGCGGCTGTTCGAGCCCGACTGGCAGGAGGAGCCGGTGGACTTCCTGGCCGCGGCGGCGGGTGAGCTGTCGCAGCTGCGGCAGGTGCTCTCCGCCCGCCGGGGGCTGGCCAGTGCCGAGGGGGATCCGCCCGCCCTGTTCGTCGGGGTGGAGCTCGATCTGGTGGACCCGGAGACCGGTGCGGCGGTGCAGGAGGCACTGGGCCGGGCCCTGGCCCGCTGCCCGCTCGGATGGCCGGTGCAGCTGGTGCTGCTCGACGCGGCCCGGGACCCGGTGGTCGACTGGCTGCGGGAGTGTGTGCAGCCCTTCTATCTGAGGGACGCCTGACATCGGGCATCCTGTCGTCAGGAGGCTGTTGAGCTGCTGTCCTGACGGGCGGCACCATGCGCGAGGAGGGCCGGGCCGGTGAGCCAGGGGAGAAGCGTCGAGGAGCTGCTGCCCGAGGTGACCGCCGACCGGCTCGACACCTACGAGGCGCTGCTGGCCTCTCTCGGCGAGAGCCGCGTGTGGGCCTTTCTGCACAGCGGCGAGGCGGGGGACCCGCGGGCGCGGTTCGGCGCCATGGAGGTCCTGGGCCACGACTACGTGCCCTGCGTCACCTCGGAGCAGGAACTGGCGGCCAGCGCCTGGCCGCGCGCGCACGAGATCGCCGGCGGCCGGGAGCTGGCCGCGGAGCTCTTCCCCGCCCGCTGGGGCCTGTGGCTCAATCCGCACGCGCCCGGCGGCGGGCTCGGCGTGCCCTGGCCGGACCTGCGCCGGATCGCCCTCGGGCTCGACCGGCTGCCGGCGGGCCCGCTGCGGATCAGCGAGCCAGCCGTCCGCGCGCCGCGGTTCTACGAGCGCCTGGCCGAGCGGGCCCGGAACACCCCGCAACTGCGCAGCCTGCGCCGGGCCTGGGTGGAGCCCGCGGTGGGCGCGCCCTACCTGGCCATCGGGGTGGAGACGGACGAGCCGGGCGCGCGGACCGCCGGGGCGGTGCGGGAGATGATGCGCGGCGCCGTCGCCGTCGTCCCCGACGGCCTGCCGGTGGCGACCGTTCCGCTGTCCGATGTCCACGATCCGGTGGCGATGTGGCTGCGGACGCGGTCGGCGCCGTTCTACAGCCGCGCGGACGGCCGCGAGCAGGGCGTGCAGGCGCTCCGGCAGCGCGGCTACGGCTACCCGAGGCCGTCCTGACCGGTGGCCGGACGGCCGCACCGGTGAGGGAACTGATCCCGTCCTTCGCCTACTGGCTCGACCTGGCCGGCATCGCGGTGTACGGCTGGCGGGCGCCGAGGGCCTGGCACCGCCGGAGCACGGCGGCCGAGGACGAGGCAAGCTGATCTACCGCTTAGTAACATATTCGCGATACGGTGGCCCCATGACTGACGGACACATCGGGGGCAGCGAATTCGACCGGGACACCGCGGTGCGTCCGCGGGAGCCGGGCGTGTTCGACGCGGACATCTCGGCGGGCTGGTCCATCAGCGCCGCCATCAACGGCGGCTATCTGAAGGCCATGCTGGGCCGCGCTCTGGGCCGGACCCTGCCGCACCCGGACCCCTTCACCGTCACCGCGCACTACCTCACGGCGACCCGTCCCGGCCCCGCGGTGATCCGGACGTCGGTGGCCCGCACCGGGAACACCCTCTCCACCGGCAGCGCCTCGCTGTTCCAGACCGGAGAGGACGGCAGGGAGGTCGAGCGGATCCGGCTGCTGGGCACCTACGGCGATCTCGACGCGCTGCCCGCCGATGTCCGGACGGCCGTCAAACCTCCGCAGATGCCGCCCTACGAGCACTGCGTGGGCGTGGACCAGGCCCCCGCGGACCCGAGGCCGGCCGGACAGGTCGAGATGCTTCACCGCCTGGCCTCCCGGCTCGACCCCGCGACCGTGGGCTGGGCGCTGGGCAAGCCCTCCGGGCGCGGCGAGATCCGCGGCTGGTTCGCTTTCGCCGACGGCCGGGACGCCGACCCGCTGGCCCTGCTCCTCATCGGCGACGCGATGCCGCCGACCGCCTTCGATCTGGGCCTGTCCGGATGGGTGCCGACCGTCGAGCTCACCACCCATGTCCGCGCCCGGCCCGCGCCCGGCCCGCTGCGGGTGGCGATCGGGACGCGCAACCTGGCCGGCGGCTTCCTGGAGGAGGACGTGGAGATCTGGGACAGCGCCGACCGTATGGTCGCTCAGTCCCGCCAGCTCGCCAGGGCCCTGCTGGCCTGACTGTGAGGATGCGTGAGGGGGACGCCGTCCGGGGGCCGGGTCACCCCGCCCCCGGCGGAACCGGAAGGACCTCGCCGGGGGGACCGTCGCCGGCCAGCCGCAGCTGCCAGTAGCCCACGTCGTGCCAGGCCCCGAACTTGAAACCGGCGGCCCGGATCAGGCCGGCCGGCTCGAAGCCCATCGACGTGTGCAGCGCGACGCTGCCGGGGTTGGGCAGCGTGATGCCGGCGACCACGCTGCGGAATCCCTGCGCGGCGAGGGTCGCCAGGAGCGGGCGGTACAGGCGGGAGCCCAGTCCCTGCCCGAGGCGGTCCGGCCCCACGTACACGGTCGACTCCGCCGTCCAGGCGTAGGCGCCGCGGGTCTTCCAGGGCCCGGCGCAGCAGAAGCCGGCGATCTCGCCGTCCTGTTCCGCGACCAGCCAGGGATAGCGGCCGTGGTGCGCGTGCCACAGCTCCTCCCACTCCTTCGGCCGCTGCGGCTCGGTGCGGAAGTTCGCGACCGCGTGCTCGATGTAGTGGTTCACCAGTGCGCAGACCCCGGGCATGTCGCCCTGCTCAGCGGGGCGGACGAGGCCAGGAGCGCGGTCCGGGCCGTGGCCGGTGCTCGATGTCATGCGTCACATTCTCGTCCGGCATCAGGACGCAGGGCGTGGGTACGCTGACATATGAACGCACAAACGTGGACGAAAGTGGGCGACACATGTACTCGGTGAAGAGCACACTCCCGGACTCGACGCTCAAGGTCGTGGGTGAGGCGCTGCAGGGTGCGCTGGTGGATCTCATCGACCTCTCCCTGGTGGCCAAGCAGACCCACTGGAACGTCGTCGGCCCCCGCTTCCGGTCCGTGCACCTGCAACTCGATGAGGTCGTGGAGACCGCCCGGACGCATACGGACATCGTCGCCGAGCGCGCGTCCGCGCTGGGCGTCTCTCCCGACGGCCGGGCCGCGACGGTGGCCTCCGGCACGGGCATCGGTGCCTTCCCCGAAGGCTGGCAGAAGGACACCGAAGCCGTTCAGTCCCTGGTCGACGCCCTGGGCGCGGTCATTGCCCGGATGCGGGAGCGCATGCGGTCGGCCGGCGAGGTGGACCCGGTCACGGAGGACATCTTCATCCAGGTGACCCAGGAGCTGGAGAAGCACCACTGGATGTTCCAGGCCGAGAACCGCGGCTGACGGGCCCGCTCGCTCCCAAGGGGAGCACCGCAAGGACCCGCACCGGGCCCCGGGTCCGCTCCCAGGAGCGGGCCCGGGGTCCGGTGACGTCCGGGGCGGGGTGCGCGGAAGTGGGCGGAAACCTCCGGTACGAGTGATTTCGCTCACGAAACGCCGCCACACGGGTGATCCGGTTGGTGACCCTGGGTGGCTCCTCGTATGCTCGTACGCATGTCCCAGTCGACCGATCCGACCCCGGCGCGGCCGGACCCCGAGGCCGCCAACGAGGCGATCCGCCGGTACGTCCGCAAGCACGGCGGCCGGCCGTGGGGTGCCCGGGAGCGCGCCGAGCTCGACAGGCTCCGCAGCAGCTGGATCAAGGCCGTCCGCCGCGACGTGCGCGCCGCTGCCTGACGCGCCCGCTCCGCCCGGCGCACTCTCAAGGCGCCGCACCGGCCCTCCTCGCCGGCCTCCCGCCCGTCGTTCCCACCCCTCGGACCTGCCGTCCGCGACACGGCGACGGAACACCGGATGCGTTTCTCGTCCGGCGGGCGCAGGCTGGGTCGCATGACCCGTCCGCGCATCGTTGTCCATCCACCCGCCCCCGGAGGCGGCAGGCGCGTGCGCGCCGGGGACGAGATCCTCGGCCTGGCCCGCGGGCCCGGCGAGCTCCTGGAGTTCCTGCGCCGGGCCGGTCTCGACCCGGACGCGGTGCGGCTGGACGATCCCGGGCTCATCGAGTGGCGCGGCGGGGGGCCCGACCACTGGTAGCGAGGCCCTTCCCCGGCCTCAGGCGCCGGCGACGACCGACCGCCAGGCGTCCGCGCCCCGGCGGCCGAACTCCTGGCCCGCCGCGCTCGCCTCCCACTGGGCGGGATCCTCGGTCGGCTCGCCGCGCAGATAGCGCTCCAGGAAGTGCAGCACCATCTCCCAGCGCGCCCCCAGCCCGAACGCGCCGGCCGGGGCGTCCTGGACGACCGGGTCGACGGTGCTCCCGTTCACCGAGACCTCGTCGGGCAGCGGGCCGTGCTCCAGTTCCAGGGCGGTGGTGTCCCCCTCGCCGGGGGCCAGGCGCAGGATCACCTCACTCGAGGCCTCCTTCCCGTACCCCCATGTCACACCCAGCAGATTCGGCGGCTCGCAGCGCAGGATCTCGCCCCCCGTGCGGTCGTCGAAGTGGAACGACCCGCCCAGGCGCAGATCCCCGGTCACCGGCCGGAACCACCGCTTGAGGTGATCGGGTTCGGTGCAGGCGTCCCAGACCTCGGGGACCGGGGCGGGGCAGTGGCGGCGCAGCAGCAGCACCCGTGCCTGGCCCTCGGGCGTCGGCCTGCGCCCCACTTCCCGGGAGGTCCGGTCGAGCCAGTCGGTGATGTCGGTCATGGGTCATCCCTGCCTCTCTGGTCGTGCCTGGGGGCGGGGTACCCGGCGTGGCGGGGGTGATGTGCGGCCGAGCGCCTCCGCTGCCGCGCATCCGGGTGGAGCGGACCGGTCCGTGTCCGGCGGCCCGCGACCGGGGGTCAGGCGGCCTCGCGGCGGACCAGCTCCAGATAGCGGTCCCAGTCCCAGTGCGGACCCGGGCAGATCCGGACGACATCGGGCACCTCGTTGTGGCCGACGATGTGCTCCCGGTCCACCGGGATGCCGTACCGGTCGCAGATCCCGGCGACCAGACGCGCGGAGGACTCGTACATCGCGTCGGTCAGGGTCGAGGGATCGTGCGCCCAGCCCTCGTGCTCGATGCCGATGCTGCGCTCGTTGAACGCCCGGTTGCCGGCGTGGTACGCGACGTCCAGCTCCCTGGCCAGCTGCGCGACGTGCCCGTCCTCGGCCCGCAGCACGTAGTGGGTGGCGGCGCCGTGCGACGGGTCCTGGAAGACCCGCAGGGTGATCGGGTACGTCGCCTCCGGCATGTGGATGACGACCCGGTCGATCGGATAGTCCCGGGGTCTGCCGGCCCGCCGCAGGTTCGCCCGGGCCGCGGGTATCCACTCGGCGCCCGGGTGGTCGACCTCGCCCTCGACCCGCGGCTCCTCCATCGCCGAGTACCGCCACCACCAGCGGGCCAGCTCCTCGCGGCGGGCGACCGCTCCCGCACCCAGGGCCACCGCCGTTCCGCCCAGGATCAGCGCACGCCGGCTCGGCCCCCGGTGCACCGGGGGTTCTTCGGACGGCTGCGGGGGAGCGGAACGGTCACTCATGTCGTGGTGTCCTCCGGCTCGAAGAACGCCGTGCGCCCCGCCGCTGTTCCCTCCCGGCTCGTAGAATCGGGGAACCATGCCCTACTTCGACCACGCCGCCACCACGCCCATGCTCCCCGAGGCCATGGAGGCGGTGACCGACCTGCTGGCCGTCACCGGCAACGCCTCCGCCCTGCACTCGGCGGGCCGCCGGGCCCGGCGCGTGGTCGAGGAGGGACGGGAGCAGCTCGCCGCCTCGCTCGGTGCCCGGCCCAGCGAGGTCGTCCTCACCGCCGGCGGGACGGAGGCCGACAATCTCGCCGTCAAGGGCCTGTACTGGGCCCGGCGGGCCGAGGACCCCCGGCGGACGCGGATCCTGGCCAGCCCGGTCGAGCACCACGCCGTGCTGGACGTCGTGAACTGGCTGGCGGACCACGAGGGCGCACGCGTGGACTGGCTGCCGGTGGACCGGTTCGGCAGGGTCGGCCCGGCGTCCCTGCGCGCCGCGATCGAGCGCGATCCGGACGACGTCGCCCTGGTCACCGTGATGTGGGCGAACAACGAGATCGGCACGGTCCAGCCGGTCGCAGAGCTGGCCGGGATCGCCGCCGCGCACGGCATCCCCATGCACGCCGACGCCGTGCAGGCCGTCGGCCAGCTGCCTGTGGACTTCGGCGCCTCCGGGCTGGCGGCGCTCAGCGTCTCCGGCCACAAGATCGGCGGCCCCTACGGCATCGGCGCCCTGCTGCTGGGCCGCACCTGGACCCCGACCCCGCTGCTGCACGGCGGCGGCCAGGAACGGGACGTGCGCTCCGGAACCCTGGACGTGCCCGCGGTCGCGGGGTTCGCGGTGGCCGCGGAACTCGCGGCGGCCCGCCGCGAGGAGTTCGCCCGGGAGATCGGCGCCCTGCGCGACGAGCTGATCGAGGGCGTCCGGAAGGCGGTGCCCGACGCGGTCCTGGGCGGCGACCCCGATCCCGCGGGGCGGCTCCCGGCCAACGCCCACTTCGCCTTCCCCGGCTGTGAGGGCGACTCGCTCCTGCTGCTCCTGGACGCCCAGGACATCCAGTGCTCGACCGGCTCGGCCTGCACCGCCGGGGTGGCCCAGCCCAGCCATGTGCTCCTGGCCACCGGCTCCGACCGCGAACTGGCCCGGGGCACCCTGCGGTTCTCGCTGGGACACACCAGCACCGCGGAGGACGTCCGGCTGCTGACCGAGGCGATCGGCCCGGCGGTGGACCGGGCCCGTACGGCCGGCCTGAGCTGACCGGCCCCCGGGCGCCCGGACCCCGTACGCTGGGTGCGTTATGACTGACTACCCCGGTGCACCCCGCGATGCCGCCAGCCCGCCGACCGCCCGTGACGGCCGCCGCCTGCGGGTGCTGGCCGCGATGTCCGGCGGGGTCGATTCGGCCGTCGCGGCCGCGCGCGCGGCCGAGGCCGGCCACGACGTGACGGGCGTCCACCTGGCCCTCTCGGCCAATCCGCAGTCCTTCCGGACCGGTGCCCGCGGCTGCTGCACCGTGGAGGACTCACGCGATGCCCGTCGCGCGGCCGACGTCATCGGCATCCCCTTCTACGTCTGGGATCTGGCCGAACGCTTCCGCCAGGACGTCGTGGAGGACTTCCTCGCCGAGTACCGGGCGGGCCGGACGCCCAACCCGTGCCTGCGCTGCAACGAGAAGATCAAGTTCGCGGCACTGCTGGACAAGGCGCTCGCCCTGGGCTTCGACGCGGTCTGCACCGGCCACTACGCCACGGTGGTGGTCAACGAGGACGGCACCCGCGAGCTGCACCGCGCCTCCGACCTCGCCAAGGACCAGTCCTACGTGCTCGGCGTCCTGGACGGACGGCAGCTCGCGCACGCGATGTTCCCCCTCGGCGACACCTCCACCACCAAGGAGGAGATCCGCGCCGAGGCGGCCCGCCGCGGCCTGTCGGTGGCCAGGAAGCCGGACAGCCACGACATCTGCTTCATCGCCGACGGGGACACCCAGGGCTTCCTGGCCCGTCATCTGGGGTCGGCCGAGGGCGACATCCTCGACGAGGAGGGGCACAGGGTGGGCCGGCACTCCGGGGCGCACGGCTTCACCGTCGGCCAGCGCAAGGGGCTGCGGATCGGTCACCCGGCACCGGACGGCAAGCCCCGGTACGTGCTGGACATCTCGCCGGTGGACAACACGGTCACGGTCGGTCCGGCCGGTTCGCTGGAGGTCACGGCCCTCACCGCGGTGCGGCCCCGCTGGTGCGGCACGGCCCCGCAAGGCCTCGGCACCTACACCGCGCAGCTGCGCGCGCACGGCGACGAGACACCGGTGACCGCCGAGCTCACCGGCTCGGGCCCCGAGGCCGAACTGCTGGTCACCTTCGACGAGCCGGTCCGCGGGGTCGCCCCCGGCCAGGCCGTCGTGCTCTACGACGGCCCGCGGGTGGTCGGCTCGGCGACCATCGCGCGGACCCGGCGCCGCTCGCGCGCCGCCACCTGAGCGCGCCGCCCCCGGGCGGCCCGGCCGCCCTTCCGGCTGCCGGGGCGCCTCACACCACGTCGGGGCGGCGGTTCTCCAGCACCGGGACGGCCGCGCGGGCGCCGGCCGTCTCGCCGGGATCGATGTCGGCCAGCAGCAGACCGGGAGCGGCGCCGAGCCGGGCGCGGATCTCGCCGAGCGGGGAGACCACCATGCTGTGGCCGATGCCGGTCGGCGCCCTGGTCGCCGGTGCCTCGCCGGCCGACGCCGGATCGGCCTGGCCGCAGGCAGCCACCCAGCAGGTGCTGTCCAGGGCGCGGGCCCGCACGAGCACCTCCCACTGCGCTGTCTTGCCCTCACCCGCGCCCCAGGAGGCGGGCAGCAGGATCAGTCCGGCTCCCTCCCGGGCCAGCCGCTGGAAGAGTTCCGGGAAACGGACGTCGTAGCAGGTGGCGAACCCGCAGGTGATTCCGGAGACCTCGGCGGTGACCACCCGGTCGCCGGGGGCCACGGTGGCGGATTCGGCGAAGCCGAAGGCGTCGAAGAGGTGGATCTTGTCATAGTGGGTGTCCACCCCCTGTCCGGTGATCAGCAAGGTGTTGCGCACCCGGCCGTCCTCCGCCGGGGTGAACATGCCGGCGACGACAAGGACACCGGCGGCCTCGGCCGCCGCCCGCACGCTGTCGGCCCACGGGCCGTCCAGCGGTTCGGCGACCGGGCCGAGCGGAATGCCGAAGCGGGCCATGGCCGCCTCGGGGAACACCACCACCTCGGCTCCCTCGGCCGCCGCCCGTTCGGTCTGTCCGGTGACGGCGGCCAGGTTCCGTTCCGGCGAGCCGGTGGACAGCATCTGGCTCAAGGCGATGCGCATGGGACCTCCCTCACCGCCGGAGTATGCCGGGTCCGGGGCCGCCGTGTCTGCGATGGGTGTGCGGGAAGCCGGGGGCGGGATGCCCGGGAGGGTGAGGCAGGATGGGCCCATGGCGACGCATGTGATCACCGGGGCAGGATCCGGCATCGGTACGGCGGTGGCCGAGCGGCTGGCCGCGCGCGGCGACGAGCTGTGGCTGTGGGCGCGCGACGTGGGCCGGGCGAAGGCGCTCCAGGAGCGCTTCCCCGGGGCCCGCACACTGGTCGGCGACCTCGCCGAGCCCGGGCGGCTGTCCTGGGCGCTGGGCCACCAGGCGCCGCCGGAGAGGATCGACTCGCTGCTGCACATCGCCGGCGTGGTCGACCTCGGGACGGTGGGGGAGCTCACCCCCAGAATCTGGCAGGCCACCCTGGCGGCCAACCTCATGGCGCCCGCCGAGCTGACCCGGCTGCTGTTGCCGCAGCTGCGGCAGTCGGGCGGACACGTGGTCTTCGTCAACTCCGGGGCGGGTCTGAACGCCAACCCGCAGTGGGCGGCGTACGCGGCGAGCAAGCACGGTCTGAAGGCCCTGGCCGACGCCCTGCGCGGCGAGGAACGCGACAACGGGGTCCGTGTCACCAGCATCTACCCGGGCCGCACCGCCACCCCGATGCAGGAGAAGGTGCACCGGCAGGAGGGCAAGGCGTACGATGCCGGCCGCTGGATGACCGCGGACTCCGTGGCCACCACCGTGCTGACCGCCCTGGACCTGCCGCGCGGCACCGAGATCACCGACCTGAGCGTCCGGCCGGGGCCCTGAGGCGCGGCGCGAGGGCCCCGGGACCCGGTGCCCGCCGCCGCGCCCCGGCGGCCTTACCCTGCGCAGGTGACTGCGAAGCAAACCTTCCCCTGGGGCCCGGCCGCCGCCACCGGGATCGGGTCGATGCCCGGCACGGACGTCCGGGAGGCCGTCCGGACCGTCACCGGTTCGCTGGAGGCCCTGCCGTATCTGCCGGAGCTGCCCGCCCGCGGGCCCGGAGCGGACATGACCGGGCGCACCGCCGGCCTGCTGGCCGAACTGTACGTCCGTCTGGAGCCCAGTGGCTGGCGGATCGGTGACCGGCCGGGCGCGGACACCCGCCGGGCCCGCGCCTGGCTGCGCGAGGACCTGGACGCGCTGGAGGAGTTCACCCAGGGCCACCGGGGTGCGCTGAAGGTGTCGGCCGTGGGGCCCTGGACCCTGGCCGCGGCCGTGGAACGGCGCAACGGCGAGGCGATGCTGGGAGACCCGGGGGCCTGCCGGGACCTGGCCGCCTCGCTGGCCGAGGGACTGCGCGCGCACCTGGCGGAGGTCCGCCGCAGGGTGCCGGGGGCGCGCGTGGTCCTGCAGCTCGACGAGCCGTCGCTGACCGCCGTGCTGACCGGCCGGGTGCCCACGGCCAGCGGTTACCGCACCCACCGTGCCGTGGACCGTGCCGTGGTGGAGGGGACGCTGCGCGAGCTGGTCGCGGTGGCCGGCCCTGACCCGGTCGTGGTGCACTCCTGCGCTCCCGGGGTCCCCTTCGGGCTGCTGCGCCGGGCTCAGGTCACCGGCATCTCCTTCGACGCGGCGCTGCTCACCCCGGGTGAGGACGAGGCGCTCGGCGAGGCGGTGGAGGGCGGCACCGCGCTGTTCGCCGGAGTCGTGCCCGCCTCCGGCGACGATCCGGCGGTGCTGTCGGACCCGGCCGGTAGCGTCAGCGGGGTCAGGTCGTTGTGGCGCAGGCTGGGGCTGTCACCGGAGCTTCTCGCGAAGTCCGTGGTGGTCACCCCGGCGTGCGGCCTCGCGGGCGCCTCCCCGGCGTACGCGCGTGCCGCGCTGGCCTCGTGCGTCCGGGCGGCGACATCCCTCGCGGACAACCCAGAGTGACGGGAGAGCAGACGGTGACCGGCGAACAGCAGGGAACGGACGTTCCGGCCGAGGCGCGCGAGCGGCACACGCTCCTGGCCGAGCAGGTGGAGGAGCACCGCTTCCGTTACTACGTGAAGACGCCCGTCATCAGCGATGCGGACTTCGACCGGCTGCTGCGCGAGCTGGAGGAGCTGGAGGAGCGGCACCCGTCGCTGCGCACGCCGGATTCACCGACCCAGAAGGTGGCCGGTGCCTACCGGACCGAGTTCACCGCGGTGGACCACCGCGAGCGCATGCTCTCGCTGGACAACGCCTTCGACGACGCCGAGCTGGACGCCTGGGCGGACCGCGTCGCCGAGGAGCTGGCCGGGCTGCCGTACCACTTCCTGTGCGAGCTGAAAGTGGACGGCCTCGCGGTCAACCTGACCTACGAGAACGGCCGGCTGACCAGGGCGGCGACCCGGGGCGACGGCCGCACCGGCGAGGACATCACGCCCAACGTGCGCACCATCGAGGAGATCCCGGACCGGCTGCGGGGCGAGGGCGTCCCGGAGCTGGTGGAGATCCGCGGCGAGGTGTTCTTCCCGATGGACAGCTTCCAGGAGCTCAACGCCTCCCTGGTGGCGGCGGGCGACAAGCCGTTCGCCAACCCGCGCAACGCGGCGGCCGGCTCGCTGCGGCAGAAGGACCCCAAGGTCACCGCCGGGCGGCCGCTGCGGATGGTGGTGCACGGCATCGGGGCGCGCTCCGGCTTCGGCATCGACCGGCTCTCCCAGGCCTACGACCTGCTGGCCGGATGGGGTCTGCCCACCGCGCGGGCCTCCAAGGTGGCCGGCTCCATGGCGGAGGTGCGTGAGTTCATCGCCTACTACGGCGAGCACCGGCACGCGGTGGAGCACGAGATCGACGGCGTGGTGGTCAAGCTCGACGAGATCCCTCTGCAGGGGCGGCTGGGCAGCACCTCGCGCGCGCCGCGGTGGGCGATCGCCTGGAAGTACCCGCCGGAGGAGGTCAACACCCGGCTGCTCGACATCCGGGTCGGGGTGGGGCGCACCGGCCGCGTCACCCCCTACGCGGTGGTGGAGCCGGTGACCGTGGCCGGCTCCGAAGTGGAGTTCGCCACCCTGCACAACCAGGAGGTGGTCAAGGCCAAGGGCGTGCTGATCGGCGACACCGTCGCGCTGCGCAAGGCCGGTGACGTCATCCCGGAGATCCTGGGCCCGGTGGCGGACCTGCGCGACGGCAGCGAGCGGGAGTTCGTCATGCCCGCGTCCTGCCCGGAGTGCGGCACGCCGCTGCGCCCGATGAAGGAGGGAGACATCGATCTGCGCTGTCCCAATGCCCGGTCCTGTCCCGCGCAGCTGCGGGAGCGGCTGTTCTACCTGGCCGGGCGCAAGTGCCTGGACATCGACCACTTCGGGTATGTCGCTGCCACCGCCCTGACCCAGCCCTTGGAGCCGGCCGAGCCACCGCTGAGGGACGAGGGCGGTCTGTTCGACCTCACCGTCGAGGAGCTGCTGCCGATCAAGTCCTACGTGCTCGACCAGGACTCGGGGCTGCCCAAACGCGACCCGCAGACCGGGGAGCCGAAGGTCGTCACCTTCTTCGCCAACCAGCTCGGCGAACCGAAGAAGAACACCCTGGGCATGCTGGAGAGCCTGCGGGAGGCGAAGAGCCGCCCGCTGGCGAGGATCATCACCGGTCTGTCGATCCGGCATGTCGGGCCGGTGGCGGCCGAGGCGCTGGCCCGTGAGTTCCGCTCGCTGGACCGGATCGCCGAGGCGAGCGAGGAGGAGCTGGCGGCCACCGAGGGGGTGGGGCCGACCATCGCCGCCTCGCTGAAGGACTGGTTCGCGGAGGAGTGGCACCGGGAGATCGTCGAGCGGTGGCGGGCCGCGGGGGTCAGGATGGCCGAGGACGACGCGGGAGGGGATGCCGGTCCGCGCCCTCTGGAGGGGATCACGGTGGTCGTCACCGGCACGCTCGGCTCGTACACCCGGGACGCGGCCAAGGAGGCGCTGCAGAGCCGCGGGGCGAAGGTGACCGGCTCGGTGTCGAAGAAGACCGGCTTCGTCGTGGTGGGGGACAGCCCCGGCTCCAAGTACGACAAGGCGGTGCAGCTGAAGGTGCCGGTACTGGACGAAGAGGGATTCGCGGTGCTGCTGGAGCAGGGCCCGGACGCGGCCCGCGAGGCGGCGCTCGGCCAGGAGGAGGCCCCCGCCCCCGGCAGCTGACGGCCCGTCACCGGGCACGGCGTCGCGCGTGCGCGCCAACGAGGCATATTCCAGGGGAGTTTGACGGATCGCCCGTCCGGGCGCAAGGACGTTGGACAACTGGACCCCCGGTAGCCGTCCGCGCCCTAATGTGGGGTCCTGCGCCTGCCTGCGAACGTCAGGCGGCCTAGGCCCGGAGGGACACGCATGCAGTCAGCAGCCCGGAGTACGCCTGCTCCCCGGGGAGAGAGCGCCTGGCTGTCGAAATACATCCAGCCGGCCGTCCTGGCCGGCGCGACGGTCGCCCTGGCTGTCGGTGCGGCCCGGGTGGTGGCCGGCGATCACATGCTCTTTCCCGGCTCCACGGCCGGCTGGGCCTTCGCCGTGCTCACCGGGATCGTGGTGGCCCACCTGGTGGCCATGGAGCAGGACCGCTGGTGGGGGAGCAGCGGCTCGGGCTCGGCGCTGGTGCTGGCCATGCTGCTGCTGTACGGCTGGGTGCCCGCCGTCCTGGTGAGCCTCGCCGTGGTCACTCTGGTGGCGGCCGCGCGCCGCTATCGGCGGCAGCTGATCTTAGTTCAGGGCGCCGCGGACATCCTGGGTGTCGGCGCCGCCGCCCTGGTGCTCGCCGCCTGCGGCAGCCATCCCACCGTCGGCCACCCCAGGGGGCCGGAGGACTGGCAGCTGTCCACTTTGGCCGAGTGCCTGCTGGCCGCCGTCGCCTACCTGGTGGTGTCCCGGCTTCTGCTGTGGCTGTGCGTCGCCCCGCCCGGCGGGCTGCGCACCCTGGCCCGCACCGCCCTGCTCCGGCAGGGGCTGGTGGCCGCCGCGCTCCTGGGCATCGCCCCGCTCATCATGGTGGTCGCCACTCACGTGCCGCAGGCGCTCCCGCTGTTCGCCGTTCCGCTGATCGCGCTGGACTCGGCGCTGCGGATCGCCCGGGTCCGGGCCGAGGAGCAACTGCTCGATCCGCTGACCGGGCTGCCGAACAGGCAGTGGCTGCTGGAGCGCACCCGCTCCGAACTGGACGAGGCCGAGCGCACCGGGGTGCGGTGCGCACTCATCCTGATCGATCTCGACCGCTTCCGGAGCGTCAACGACACGCTCGGTCATCCGGCGGGCGACGAACTGCTGCTGAAGATCGCCGACCGGATTCGCAGCGCGCTGCCGCGAGGAGCGGAGACCGCGCGGCTGGGCGGGGACGAGTTCGCCGTGCTGCTGCCCTGCGTCGGGTCGCAGACCAGCGCCCAGCACGTCGCCAGGACTCTGGTCGGCCACCTCGGTGCCCCCCTGGACCTGGACGGCCTGCCCCTGGTGGTCGAGGCCAGCGCCGGCGTGGCGGTCTTCCCCGATCACGCGGGGGAGGCGGAGGGGCTGCTGCGCCGGGCCGATGTCGCGATGTACGGGGCCAAGCGGGAGCGCAGCGGCGTCGAGGTGTACGAGGCCAGCCGGGACGGCAACAGCCCCGCCCGGCTCGGTCTGCTCGGGGACCTGCGCGGCGCACTCGACCAGGGCGACGTGGAGCTCCACTACCAGCCGAAGGTCGGCTTCGACGGCGGCGTCGTGGGGCTGGAGGCGCTGGTGCGCTGGACCCATCCCGAGCGGGGCCGGGTCCCCCCGGACGAGTTCATCGCGACGGCCGAGAGTTCGGGGCTGATGCCCAGGCTCACCGAGTACGTGCTGGAGACGGCACTCGCGCAGGTCGCCCGCTGGCGGGACGCCGGGCTCACCGTGCCGGTCGCGGTGAACGTCTCCTCACGGGACGTCCACACCCCCGGTTTCGCCGGGGCGGTGGCCGCCCGGCTGGCCCGGCACGGTGTCCCGCCGGGCTCCCTGCAACTGGAGATCACCGAGCACGCCATGCTGGAGGACCCGCAGAAGGCCGCCGACACGCTGGCCGGCCTGACGGGGCACGGCGTGCGGATGTCGCTGGACGACTTCGGCACCGGGTACTCCTCCCTGGTGCACCTGCGCAAGCTGCCGGTCAGCGAGCTGAAGATCGACCGTTCCTTCGTCGCCCGCCTGGTGGTGGACGCCGAGGACGCCGAGATCGTGCGCTGCACCATCGACCTGGCGCACTCGCTGGGGCTGGTGGTGGTGGCCGAGGGCGTGGAGGACGACGCGACCTGGGGCCGGCTGCGCGACATGGGCTGCGACGCGGTCCAGGGCTGGCTGGTCTCCGCGGCGATGCCCGCCCACGAGGCGACCGCCTGGCTGCGGGCTCGGGACGACGCGCCGGAGCCCGTGGCGGGCGCCGAACCGGTCCGCCGCGCCGGGCAGCGGCCCCCTGCGCCGCGGCCGGGCGCGCCCGGCCGCCCGGGAGCCATAGGATTGGCCCCGGAACCCAGCCCTTAGACGAGCAAGAGGATCGCCACATGCCCGGCATCACGCGCGAGGAGGTCGCCCACCTCGCCCGGCTGGCGCGTCTGGAGCTGACCGACGAGGAGCTCGAGCACTTCGCCGGTCAGCTGGACGACATCATCGGCGCGGTCGCCCGCGTCTCCGATGTCGCCGACGAGGACGTCCCGCCGACCTCCCACCCGCTGCCGCTCACCAATGTCATGCGCCCGGACGTCGTCCGTCCCGGTCTGACACCGGAGCAGGCGCTCTCCGGCGCGCCCGCCCAGGAGCAGCAGCGTTTCAAGGTGCCGCAGATCCTGGGGGAGGAGTGACCGCGATGACAGGGCAGACCGATCTGATCCGCCTCACCGCGGCCGGGACCGCGGCCCGGATCGCCTCCGGGGAGGTCACGGCCGCCGAGGTCACCGAGGCCCACCTGGCCCGCATCGAGGCCGTCGACGAGAAGGTGCACGCCTTCCTGCACGTCGACCACGAGGGTGCCCGCGCCCAGGCGCGCGCCGTGGACGAAAGGCGCGCGGCGGGCGAGAAGCTGGGCCCGCTGGCCGGGGTCCCGCTGGCGCTGAAGGACATCTTCACCACCCGCGGCATCCCCACCACCGTCGGCTCCCGGATCCTCGAAGGGTGGGTGCCGCCCTACGACGCCACGCTCACCCGGCGGCTCAAGGACGCGGGCGTCGTCATTCTCGGCAAGACCAACATGGACGAGTTCGCCATGGGCTCCTCCACAGAGAACAGCGCCTACGGCCCCACCGGCAATCCCTGGGACCTCACCAGGATCCCCGGCGGCTCCGGCGGCGGCTCCTCGGCCGCCCTGGCCTCCTACCAGGCACCGCTGGCCATCGGCACCGACACCGGCGGCTCCATCCGGCAGCCCGCCGCCGTCACCGGCACCGTCGGCGTCAAGCCCACCTACGGCGGCGTCTCGCGGTACGGCATGGTCGCCTTCTCCTCCTCCCTGGACCAGGGCGGCCCCTGCGCCCGCACGGTGCTGGACGCCGCGCTGCTGCACGAGGTCATCGCCGGCCACGACCCGCTCGACTCGACCTCCATCGACGCCCCGGTGCCGCCGGTCGTCGAGGCGGCCCGGGCCGGCTCGGTCGCCGGCCTGCGGATCGGTGTCGTCAAGGAGTTCGCCGGCGAGGGCTACCAGGCCGGGGTGATGCAGCGGTTCACCGAGGCCGTCGACCTGCTGCGGGAACTGGGCGCCGAGGTCGTCGAGGTGTCCTGCCCGTCCTTCGACCGGGCGCTGGCCGCCTACTACCTCATCGCGCCCTCCGAGTGCTCCTCCAACCTGGCCCGCTTCGACGCCATGCGCTACGGCCTGCGGGTCGGTGACGACGGCACCCGCTCGGCGGAGGAGGTCACCTCGCTGACCCGCGCGGCGGGCTTCGGCGACGAGGTCAAGCGCCGCATCATGCTCGGCACCTACGCGCTGTCCTCCGGGTACTACGACGCCTACTACGGCAGCGCGCAGAAGGTCCGCACGCTCATCACCCAGGACTTCGAGCGGGCCTTCGGACAGGTGGACGTGCTCGTCTCGCCGACCACCCCGACCACCGCCTTCCCGATCGGCGAGCGCGCCGACGACCCGATGGCGATGTACCTGGCCGACCTGTGCACCATCCCGTCCAACCTGGCGGGCAACTCCGCCATGTCCCTGCCGTGCGGCCTGGCACCGGAGGACGGCCTGCCGGTCGGCCTCCAGATCATCGCCCCCGCCATGGCCGACGACCGGCTCTACCGCGTGGGAGCAGCCGTCGAGGCCGCCTTCGAGGCACGCTGGGGGCACCCGATTCTTCAGGAGGCTCCGTCACTGTGATCGCCAAGAAGAAGTCCAAGACCGGTACGTACCTGTCCATCGGGACCTCACTGTTCGCGGTGTTCGGCGTCGTGAAGCAGTTGAAGAGCGCCCGCCGGGAGCACGACAACCTCGAATTCGTGGACGCGCTGGTCTCCGCCGCCTCCATCGCGACCGGCCTGGCCCTGCTCGCCCGCGAACTGCGCCGCAAGACCGACGACTCCGACACCCTCGCCGGCTGAGGCGCGCCAGAGCTTCTGAGAGGTACTACCCGTGACCGTCATCGACCTGGTGTCGTACGAGGACGCGCTCGCGTCCTGGGACCCCGTCATGGGCCTGGAGGTCCATGTCGAACTCGGCACCAAGACCAAGATGTTCTGCGGCTGCTCCACCACTCTGGGCGCCGAGCCGAACAGCCAGACCTGCCCCACCTGCCTCGGCATGCCCGGAGCCCTCCCGGTGATGAACGCCACCGGGGTGGAGTCCGCCATCCGGATCGGACTGGCGCTGCACTGCGAGATCGCCACCTGGTGCCGGTTCGCCCGGAAGAACTACTTCTATCCGGACATGCCGAAGAACTTCCAGACCTCGCAGTACGACGAGCCGATCGCCTTCAACGGATACCTGGACGTCCAGCTGGAGGACGGCGAGGTCTTCCGCGTGGAGATCGAGCGCGCCCACATGGAGGAGGACACCGGCAAGTCCACCCACATCGGGGGAGCCACCGGCCGCATCCACGGCGCCTCGCACTCCCTGCTGGACTACAACCGGGCCGGTATCCCGCTCATCGAGATCGTCACCAAGCCGATCACCGGTGCCGGGTCCCGCGCTCCCGAGGTCGCCAAGGCGTACGTCGCCGAACTGCGCGAGCTCATCAGGGCCCTGGGCGTCTCCGAGGCCCGCATGGAGATGGGCCAGATGCGCTGCGACGTGAACCTCTCGCTGCGCCCGCACGGCCGGGAGACCTTCGGCACCCGCAGCGAGACGAAGAACGTCAACTCACTGCGCAGCGTCGAGCGGGCCTGCCGCTTCGAGATCCAGCGGCACGCCGCGGTGCTCGGGGGCGGCGGCACCATCGTGCAGGAGACCCGGCACTTCCACGAGGACGACGGCACCACCACACCGGGGCGGGTCAAGGAGGAGGCGGAGGACTACCGCTACTTCCCCGAGCCCGACCTGGTTCCGGTCGCCCCCTCCCGGGAGTGGGTCGAGGAACTGCGGGCGGGGCTGCCCGAGCTGCCGCGGGTGCGCCGCAACAGGCTGCGCGAGGAGTGGGGCATCTCGGCGCACGAGATGGAGTCGGTGCTCAACGCCGGGGCGCTCGGCCCGATCATCGCCACCATCGACGCCGGCGCCGGCCAGGCCGCCGCCCGCAAGTGGTGGATGGGCACCCTGGCCCGCACCGCCAACGAGCGCGGCGTGGAACTCGGTGACCTGCCCATCACGGCCGAGCAGGTGGCCCGGGTCGCCGCGCTGGTCGCCGACGGCTCCCTCAACGACAAGCTGGCACGCCAGGTGATCGAGGGCGTGCTGGCGGGCGAGGGCGGCCCGGACGAGGTCGTCGAACGGCGCGGACTGAAGATCGTCTCCGACGAGGGCGCGCTCGGCGCGGCGGTGGACGAGGCGATCGCCGGCAACCCGGCCGTCGCCGACAAGATCCGGGGCGGCAAGGTCGCCGCGGCCGGAGCCCTGGTCGGCGCCGTGATGAAGGCCACCCACGGGCAGGCCGACGCGGCCCGCGCCCGCGAGCTGATCCTGGAGAGGCTCGGCGTCCAGGGCTGAGGGGCCTTACCCGTCGTCTCACGGGTCTTACCGCTCAGGGGCGGTGCTGCCGGACCGGCAGCACCGCCCCTGAGGCCTTCCCGGGCCGGCGCTGCCCGCCGGGGTAAGGACCCCGCCCGCGCGGAACGGAGGCGGTTGCCCGATGCGGCCCCGGTACCTCACGGCGGAAAGTGGTGGGACAACACCGGGGAGAGGGAGTCAGCACATGCAGGAGTACGAACTGCACCGTCAGCGCGCCGAGGAGCTCCAGCGACAGGCGGCCGAGGAACGCCGGGCCAGGTCCCTGCGGGGACGGGGGAACGGCGGCGGGTCCGGGGCGGCGGAGAAGGGGAAGGGGTCCTCGGAGAAGGGCGGCGGCGGGGCCTCCCGCGGCACCGCGCGGGTATGGACCACCGCCGCGTAGGGGCGCTCCCGCCGCCGGCCGCGCACGCCGGCGCGCGGAGCGGGAGCGCGCCCACGCCCAGAGCGAAAACGGGTCCGGGACCGGACAAATCCGGTACCACGACGTCAGCGGTCCGTGCGATGCTCCCGGATGTGGAGAGCCGAAGCGTCAGCCCTGTCTTCGTCGGCCGCAGCACCGAACTCGCCGCCCTCACCGAAGGACTCGCCCGCGCGACGGCCGGAGAGCCACAGGCCTTCGTGGTGGGGGGCGAGGCGGGCGTGGGCAAGACCAGACTCCTGGAGGAGTACCTGGCCGCGGCCCGGGCCGCCGGCGCGGTCACCACGGTCGGCGGCTGCGTGGAACTGGGCGCCGACGGGCTGCCGTTCGCGCCCTTCGCCGCCGTCCTCCGTTCCCTCCACCGGCAACTGGGCCCCGAACTGGCCGCAGCGGCCGCCGGGCAGGAGGACGAACTGGCCCGGCTGCTGCCCGAACTGGGCGAGGCCCGGCAGTCGGCGGGTGACGAGCTGGACCGCGCCCGCCTCTTCGAACTGACCACGCGGCTCATGGAGAAGCTGGCCGCCGAGCGCACCCTGGTCATCGCGGTCGAGGACCTGCACTGGGCTGACCGCTCGACCAGAGAGCTGCTGGGCTACCTCTTCCGCTCGCTGCACCGGGCGAGGCTGGTGCTGCTCGCCACCTACCGCACCGACGACATCCACCGCCGCCACCCGTTGCGTCCCTTCCTCGCCGAGACCGAGCGCACCCGCTCCGTGCTGCGCGTCGAACTGTGCCCGTTCACCCGGCCCGAAGTGGCCGCCCAGATCACCGGAATCCGGGGCGGGGACGAGCCCCCGGAAGAACTGGTGTGCACCGTCTTCGAACGCTCGGAGGGCAATGCATTCTTCGTCGAGGAGCTGATCGCCAGCCGCAGTGATCACGGCATGAGCGAGTCGCTGCGGGATCTCCTGCTGGTGCGGCTGGAAGCGCTGGACGACGGCACCCAGGAGATCGTGCGGCTCATCGCGGTGGGCGGCTCGGCCGTCGAGCACGGGTTGCTGACCGAGGTCGCGGGATGCCCGGAGGGCCAGCTGCTGGCCGCGCTGCGCACCGCCGTCGGGGCCAACCTGCTGACCGCGGACGGGGAGGGGTACCGCTTCCGGCATTCCCTGATGCGCGAGGCGGTCCTCGACGACCTGCTGCCGGGTGAGCGCACCCGGCTCAACCGCCGCTACGCCGAGGCTCTGGCTGCGCATCCCCAGCTCGTGGCCCGGGACCAGCGGGCGGCCCGGCTGGCCAGCTACTGGTACCAGGCGGGCGATCCCGCCCGGGCTCTGCCGGCGGTGCTCGACGCGTCGGTCGATGCCCGTCGGCGCTACGCCTACGCCGAGCAGCTTCGGCTGCTGGAGCGTGCCCTGGAGCTGTGGGACGGCACACCGGCCGAGGTCCGGGAGGCCGTCCGGCCGGTGGAACGCCCCGAGGCGTATCCGGCCTGCGGCGCGGGAAAGGGCCCGCTGCGGCTCCTCGACCTGCTTGCCGAGGCCCTGACGGCCGCCCAGCTGTCGGCCCAGCGGGACCGGGCCCGGGCGATCGCCAAGCAGGCGCTCCGGCTGCTCGAAGGAGAGAGCGAGCCGCTGCTGGCCGCCTGGTTCTGGCTCCAGCGTTCCCGGATCGCCGACGTCCTGATGCCGGACGCGGGCCTGGAGGATCTGCGCCGGGCCCAGGAGCTGCTGCGTGGTCTGCCTCCATCCGCCGTGCACGCCCAGGTGCTGGCGCATCTGGCCGCCCAGCAGGCAGGGCGCCGCCGCAGTCCCGAGAGCTACCGCACCGTCGAGCGGGCGGTGGACCTGGCCAGGCTCGTCGGGGACGAAAGCACCGAATTGCACGCGCGATTCACCCTGGCAGGACTGAAGGCGGATGCCGGCGACGTGGCCGGAGGTGTGGCGGGGATGACCGCGGTCCGTAACCGGGTCCTGGAGCGGCGGGAGGTGAGCCTGATGGGGCGCTGCCTGATCAATCTCCCCGCCACCTTGGCCGATGTCGGCGAGGTGGAGGCTGCCGCCGCCATGTCCCAGGAGGGCATGGAGCTCGCCCATCGCTACGGCCTGGAGGACACCGAGGCATGGCTCTCGGCGATCTACGCCCGTGTGATGGCCGGCCTCGGCCGGTGGGACGAGTCGGCCGCCGCGCTCGCAGCCGCCCGGCGGCAGGCACGGACGAGCCGCCCCCGCGCCGCCGCCGTCGTTGCCGCGGGACAGCTGGCCCTGGACCGGGGTGACATCGACACGGCACGAGCGGAGCTGGTCGTGGCCCTGCGGGAGTCGTCCGGCCAGCGGGTCACCGCACAGGTCGCCCTGCCGCTGGCCCGGCTGCGGGTGCGGATCGCGGTGGCGGACGGCCGGATCGAGGAGGCACGGGACGTCCTCCGTACAGCTCTGACCGGTGACTACCCGCCTTTCACCTCCGGGCACGTCTGGCCCCTCCTGCTGACGGCGGCCACCGCCGAGGCGGAACTGCGCGACCTGCCGGAGGCGGCGGTGGGACGTGCCGCCGCGGTGCGCGGCATCCGGGAGGCCATGAGTCCGGTCCCGCGCTCCATGCCACTGTGGGAGGCGTTCGAGGCTCTGGTCTCCGCCGAACTGCTGCGGGCCGAGGACCGGGACACCGCCGCGCACTGGGCGCGCGCCATCGACCTGCTGCGGCCGCTGCCGGTGCCCGTGCCGCTGGCGGAGGCAAGGCTCCGCCGGGCGGAGGCACTGCTGGCCGAGGGGGGCGGGGCCGGGGGGAGGACGCGGGAGGAGGCCGCAGGGCTGCTGCGGCAGGCGAGGTCGGTCGCCGCGCGGGTCGGTGCCCGGCCGCTGCGGGAGGAGGTGGAACGGCTGGCGAGGCGTGCCGGCCTCGGCCTCGCCCTGTCCGGGCAGGCACCGGCGCCCGTCCGCGGCGCGACCGGCGGCTTCGGCCTGACCCGCAGGGAACGCGATGTGCTGGCCCTGGTGGCCGAGGGGCGGAGCAACCGGCAGATCGCCGAGGAGCTGTTCATCTCGCCGAAGACCGCCAGCGTGCACGTCTCGCGCATCCTGGCCAAGCTGGAGGTCTCCGCCCGGGGCGAAGCCGCGGCCGTGGCCCACCGTCTGGGTCTGGCGGCCCGGACGGGCCCGCCGCGTGTCGCCGTGGGCCCCGGGGCGGACCGGACGGGCACCGGCCGGACCTGAGCGTGCCCGGTGCCGGCCCTGTCCGGCACCGGGACCGGGTACCGCTAGAGCCGGGGGCTGCCGGGCTCGCCCTCGCCCGCTTCGGTTTCCTCGACCCGGACGCGGGGCGGCAGCACTGCCTCTCCGGGAACCCCGATCACCGCGACGCCGCTCTCCAGGTTGAGCGCCCCCCGCTTCTCGTCGGGCTCCTCGACGAAGAGCTGGTGCGCCGTCGCCTCGGTGTAGTCCGGATGGAACAGCACGGACGGGACGAAGCCGTCCTCCGATGCTTCAGCCATCGGTCTCTCCCCTCACCTCGTGAACCCTCCAGGCTACCGTGGCACGCGGGTAGCGAGAAGGGAGAGCGGGGGCGGCATCCGTGCCGGTCAGGAGACCGTCAGCCGCAGGATGCGGTCGTCGCCCTCCCCGGGCGCGCCCCGGGTGTCGGTCTCGTTGGTCAGGAGCAGCAGTTCGTCGGGGCCGACGGCCAGAACCGAGCGGAGCCTTCCGTACTCCCCCTCGAAGAAGGCCTGCGGGTCCGCCATCGGGCCGGTCCCGTCCAGCGGGATGCGCCACAGCCGCTCGCCGCGCAGCGTGGCCATCCACAACGAGCCCTGCGTGAAGGTCAGTCCGCTGGGTGACGCCTCGGAGGGCGGCCACTCCACGGCGGGGTCGAGGTAACCGTCCGCCTCGCCGCCGCTGCCCTCGTGTTCGGGCCAGCCGTAGTTGCCGCCCGGCTCGATCTCGTTCAGCTCGTCCCACGCGTCCGCGCCGAACTCCGTGGCCCACAGGCGGTCCCGGTCGTCCCAGGCCAGGCCCTGCACGTTGCGGTGGCCCAGCGAGTACACCACCGAGCCGGGGTCCGGGTTGCCGTCCTCGGGGACCTCGCCCTCCGGGGTCATCCGCAGGATCTTCCCGGCGAGCGAGTCCTCGTCCTGAGCCAGGGCGGGCTCCCCGGCGTCGCCGGTGGCTGCGTAGAGCATCCCGTCGGGGCCGAATGCCAGCCGGCCGCCCTGATGCACCGCGTCGCCCCGGGGAATGCCCTCCAGCACGACCTCCGGCTCGCCCAGGCCGGTGTCCCGCGCGTACTCCATGCGCACGATGCGGTTGTCGTCGGCGGCGGTGAGGTAGGCGTAGAGCCACCCGCCGTCCTCGAACTCCGGCTCCGCGGCCAGCCCGAGCAGTCCGCCCTCACCGCCGTGCGAGACCCCCGGCACCGGGCCGGCCTCCTCGGCGTCCCCGGAGCCCGCGTCGACGCGCCACACGATGCCTTCGTCCCGCGAGGTCACCAGCAGGTCACCGTCGGGAAGGGCGACGAGGCCCCAGGGCGAGTCGAGCCCTTCCGCGACGGTGCCGGTCACCTCGGCCGAGCCCTCGGCGCCCGGGGGGTCCCCGCCGTCCTGACGCTCCTCGTTCTCCGTGGGGGCGGCGGTGCCTCCGCCGTCCGCGGGGCCGTCGTCGCCGGTGCCCGTGCAGCCCGCGGCGAGGACGGTGAGGGCCGCCAGCGCGGCCAAAGTGCGGGTTCGCATGACGCATCGCTCCTGAGGTGTCCGTGAGTCCGCTGTGGGACCGCGCGGTCCGGACACCTCAGGACATCACATCCGGTGGGGCATCACCGGGACGCGGAGCCGGTGTTGCGTGATGCCGCCGTTCACTCCCAGGACTCCCGGGCCGGCGGCAGCCCGGCTATCTCGGCCAGATCCCCGGAGGTCAGGATCAGCCCGGCCGCCGCCGCGTTCTCCTGCGCCCAGTGCGCCTTCTTGGTGCCCGGCACCGGCACCACGTGTGCGCCCTGCGCCAGCAGCCAGGCCAGGGCGACCTGCGCGGGGGTGGATCCCGGATGGCGGGCGGCGACCCTGCGCAGCCCGGCCACCACCGGCTGGTTGGCGGCCATCATCTCCGCCGTGAAGCGCGGGTGGCGGGCCCGCAGGTCGTCGGGTTCGAATCCGCTGCCCGGGGTGAGGGTGCCGGTGAGGAAGCCGTTGCCCAGCGGCATCGCGGCCAGCAGACCCACCCCGCGCGCCTCGCACCAGGGCAGCAGCTCGGCGAGGGCGCCCGGTGACCACACCGACAGCTCGGCCTGGACGCTGCTGACGGGAAAGACCTGCTGGATGCGCGCCAGTTGACGCAGGGTGGGCCCGTACACGTCCCGGGGGTCCGCCGGCCGGCGTCGGCCGCGCACGTCCATCGCGCACACCCCCAGGGCGCGTACCTTGCCCGCCGCCACCAGCTCGGCCATGGCCCCCCAGGTCTCCTCCACGGGAACCTCCGGATCGGGCCGGTGCAGCTGGTAGAGGTCGATCACGTCGGTCTGCAGCCGGCGCAGCGAGGCGTCGCAGGCCCGCCGCACGTAGGAGGGGCGGCCGTTGGCCACGATGTGCTGGTCACCGACCAGCAGTCCGCACTTGGTGGCCAGGACGGCCTCCGGGCGGCGTGTCCTCAGCACCCGCCCGATGAGCAGTTCGTTGGTGAAGGGTCCGTACATGTCGGCTGTGTCCAGCAGCGTGACGCCGGCATCCAGCGCGGCGTGCACGGCCCGGACGGAGGCCTCGCCGTCCTGTTCGGAGGTGGTGTAGCCCCAGCTCATCGGCATGCAGCCGAGCCCGATCGCCCCGACGCGCAGGGCACCGGCCCCTATCGTCCTGTACTGCACCTGACGCGTTCCTTCCCCGGACTCCCGCTGCCCGCGGCAGCCCAACGTATCCGTTCGCCCCGGGGCCCCGGTTCCACGGGGTGCCCCTGAGTGTCCGGTGCCCGCTGCCGGGGAACGGCCGGGGAACAGCCCTTAGCCTGGCGAGCATGACGACCGCCGAAGACGTGTGGCTGCCCCTGCCCCCGGAGGAGCTGGGCCCGCTGCCCCCGGAGCTGACCTACCACTACTGGAACGGGGAGGAGGAGTATCCGGCCGACCCGGCGCGCTGCGTGTTCTACGTGGTGCCGTACATGAAGGGACAGCGGACGGCGGTGCGGCCGCTGCCGGACATGCCCCGGCTGCGGGTGGTGCACACGCTCACCGCCGGTGTGGACCACATGCTGCCCGCCCTGGGCACGCTGCCGGCCGGCGCGGTGCTGTGCAACGCGGGGGATCTGCACAGCACCAGCACCGCGGAGCTGGCGCTGGCACTGACGCTGGCCGCACTGCGGGACATCCCCGGCGCGGTCCGGGCGCAGGACGAGGGACGGTGGGATCCGGCCGTGTGCCCGTCCCTGGCCGACCGGCGGGTGCTCATCGTGGGGTACGGCGGTATCGGCCGCGCGGTGGAGGCCCGGCTGCGGCCCTTCGAGCCGGCCGCCGTCGAACGGTCCGCCGGCCGTGCCCGGCGGACCGGCGACACGGTGGTGCACGGCCCCGAGTCGCTGCCCGGGCTGCTTCCGCGGGCGGAGGTGGTGATCCTCTGCACCCCGCTGACCGAGGCCACCCGCGGGATGGTGGACGCGGAGTTCCTGGCCCGGATGCGGGACGGCGCGCTGCTGGTCAATGTGGCACGCGGGGCGGTGGTGGACACCGAAGCGCTGCTCGCCGAGGTCACCTCGGGCCGGCTGCGGGCCGCCCTGGACGTCACGGACCCGGAACCGCTGCCGGCCGGGCACCCGCTGTGGCGGGCCCCCGGGGTCCTCATCACCCCGCACGTGGGAGGCGCCTCGTCCGCCTTCCGGCCGCGGGCGGAACGGCTGCTGCGCGGGCAGCTGGGCCGGTTCGCGGCCGGTGAGCCGCTGCGTCACGTGGTGGCGGACGCGGGCTGAGCCACCGGAGCCACGGCGCTTTTCCGCGGCAGGCCGCCTGAGTTGTCACACTATCGTCAGCTCCCGTACGTTCCGTCAGCCGATCGTGTGTCACTCTGTGTAGAAAGTTTATGTCGCTGAGTGACTTTCCTGGTGTATCGTCCGTCGCGGGCGAGCCCGGAACGGAAGCAGGGGGCACTGGCACATGCAGCGATCGCGGACGGACTGCTCCTCACTCACCGGCACTCCCGTGCAACTCGGGCTGGCCCTGCTGTGCGCCGGATACGCCGTGGGTGCCGCGCTCGGCTGGGGGTCTCCGCAACTGGCCTTGATCATGGGTGACTTCGGTCTGAGCGCCGCCGCGCTCACGGCGGCCGGCTCCTGCCTGTGGTACGCCCGCACCCGGGCCGGGGAATTCCGCCCCGCCTGGACGATGTTCGGTCTCTCCTCGCTGATGATCGGTCTCGGAAACGCGGTGTGGGGCTGGTACGAGGTGGTGCTGGGGCAGCCGGTCCCGCGCACCTCCGTCGCCGACTTCTGCTTCCTGCTGTTCGCGCCGCTGGCCATCCTCGGCCTTCTCATGATCGCCAAACGGCCGGCCGGCCGGGCCGGATGGGCCTGCCTGGGCCTTGACGCCTGGCTGATCGCCGGATCCCTGATGACTCTCTCCTGGAGTGTCGCGCTGACCCACACCGCGCAGTGGCAGGGCGAGACGGTGATCCGGGCGGCGCTCGCCCTGGCCTACCCGCTGCTGGACATCGTGCTGGTCAGCATGGTGCTCGTACTGCACTACCGCCGCAGCTCCGCCCAGCGCTCGGCGATCAACACCGCGGTCGGGGCGCTGGCGCTGACCGTCCTGTGCGACGCGCTGTTCACCTCCCCGATGCTGCGCGAGCAGTACAGCTCCGGGCAGCTGCTGGACGCGGGCTGGTTCGCCGGCTCGGTGCTGCTCGCCTGCGCCCCCTGGGTTCCCGGCCGGCCGGGCAGGAGGGAGCCACGCCATGCCCGGGTGCCCACCGCCGGTATCGAGGGACACATCGGCCGCCTCGGCCGCGCGCCGCTGGGCGGTTCGCTGGCGGCACTGACCCCCTATCTCGCCGCGGGCGTGTGCACCCTCAGCATCCTCATCACCACGGTCGGAGGGCAGCAGCCCGACCCGGTGGTCGTCCTGCTCGCCTGCACCGTCGTCCTGGCCCTGCTGCTGCGCCAGGGTGTCATGCTGCGGGACAACATCGCCCTCACCCGGGAGCTGGCCGAGCAGGAGAACCACTTCCGTTCGCTGGTCCAGGGCTCCAGCGACGTGATCATGATCGCCGCGCCGGACGAGGTGCTCCGGTACGTCAGTCCGGCCGCCGCCGGTGTCTACGGCCGGCCGGCCGATGCCCTGATCGGGGCCAGGCTCTCCTCCCTGATCCACCCGGAGGACCTGGGAGCCGTCCTGGACGAACTGCGGCGCTTCCTGGCCGCTTCCCCGGTGCGGAGCTCCGAGACCCGCATCGAGTGCCGGGTGCGGCACGGCGCGGGTCACTGGCTGAACATCGAGTTCTCGGTGAACCGCCACCGCGACGGGCTCATCCTGAACAGCCGGGACGTCACCGAGCGGGTCCGGCTGCAGGCCCAGCTGCAGCACAACGCCTCCCACGACACCCTCACCGACCTGCCCAACCGCGCGCTGTTCACCGAGCGGGTCCGGCTGGCCCTGCGCGGCCGGCGCGCGGCGGACGGCGGCGTGGCCGTCTTCTACATCGACCTCGACGGCTTCAAGGAGGTCAACGACACGGTCGGGCACCAGGCCGGCGACGAGCTGCTGGTGCAGGTGGCCCAGCGACTGCGGGACGCGGTCCGGGCCGGGGACACCACCGCCAGGCTCGGGGGAGACGAGTTCGCCGCCCTGATCGTCGCGGATGCCGCGGACGGCTACCGGGGCCGGGAGAAGCAGGCCCTGGAGATCGCCGAACGTGTCCGCGCCGAACTCGGCAGGCCGGTCATGGTGGACGGCGCCCAGGTGCGGGTCGACGCCAGCATCGGGATCGCCTTCTCCGGGCCCGGCGTCACCCCGGCCGAGCTGCTGCGCAGTGCCGACCAGGCGATGTACCGCGCCAAGCAGGCCGGCAAGGCGCGGATCGAGATCGGCCTGCTGCCCGGCCGGCCGCCCCGGACGGCATCGGGCCGGCTGCCGCAGCCGACCTCCCCGGGGGACGGCGCGCCCGCCGGTGCCGGACGCGCCGGGGGGCCGGGGCCGCTGCTCCACCAGCCGGTCGTGGAGCTGGCCGACGGCACCATCGCCGCCGTGTCCGTCCAGGGCCGACGGCCCTTCGGGCACGGTCTGCTGGCGGAAGCCGTGGCGCAGGCGGGGCGACGGCACCGGGCGGGGCAGCCGGTGCCGGTGGCGGTCCGGGTCCCCGCCGCCCGGCCGGCCGAGTACTCCCTCAGCGCGGCCTGTGTCGAGGACCTGCTGGCCCGGCACGGACTGCCGCCCCAGGCCCTGGTGATCGAGCTGCCGGACGCCGCCGTCTGCCTCGCCTCCGAGGAGGTGCGGCGGGGGGTGGCCGAGCTGGGCAGACTGGGGGTGGTCATCGCTCTCGACGGATTCGGCGGCAACGGCACCGGAGTGGCCGAGCTCGACCGGCTTCCGGTGGACCTGGTCCGCCTGGACCGCCGCCTGGTGGACGGGCTCCTGGAATCGCCCCGGATCGGCCGGATCACCGCCGGACTGGTACGGCTGGCGGCCGAGCTGGGGGTCGTCTCCTGGGCGGACGGGGTGGACCGGCCGGAGCAGGCGTCGATACTGCGGGCGATGGGCTGTGCGCGCGGCCAGGGGCTGGCCCTGTGCGAGCCGCTGGACTCGCGGCGGCTCTCGGCCGTCCTCGACCGGGGCCGGTGCCCCGTTCCCGCCGCGGACTCCAGCGCCCTGAGCGGCGGCCGTTCCGCGCTGCTGACGCGTCACGCCTTCGGCGGGCAGCCGGCCGCGGAGCCGCGGGTGTGGGCCCCGAGCACCCATCTGCCGCTGAGGCGCCAGCAGGTGGGAGGGGACGGCGGCGCGTCTCCCGCCGCACCCAGGGAGGAGCCCACGGCGCCCGCATAATGAGACTCACGTCCCATGAGCTTGACATCCGGAGGGAGGGAAGAGGAAGGTGCTGAGCCATGCGCACCCGAATTCTCGTACTCGGACGGCGCGTCGGCTGAACCGCGGAACCCGCGGCCCCAGCGACGCGCCTCCCCCTCGCCTGCCTCGCGGCACGAGGGGTTTTTTGTTGCATCCGTACCGCTCAGCGTCCTTCCCCACCCGCACCAGCGTCACCACCCTCACTCCTCGAGAAGAGAAACGCCGATGACCGAGCAGGCCACCGGGGCACCCAAACCCCAGCCCCGGGCACCACGAGGCGGCGCACAGCCCGCCCCCGTCGAGCACCTCACCGGTGCCCAGTCCCTCATCCGCTCCCTCGAGGCGGTCGGCGCCGACACCGTGTTCGGCATCCCCGGCGGCGCGATCCTGCCCGCCTACGACCCGATGATGGACTCCACCGCGGTGCGTCACATCCTGGTCCGCCACGAGCAGGGCGCCGGGCACGCGGCCACCGGGTACGCGCAGGCCACCGGGAAGGTCGGGGTGTGCATGGCCACGTCCGGTCCCGGCGCCACCAACCTCGTCACCCCCATCGCCGACGCCCACATGGACTCCGTCCCGCTGGTCGCCATCACCGGCCAGGTCTCCAGCAAGGCCATCGGCACCGACGCCTTCCAGGAAGCCGATATCTGCGGCATCACCATGCCGGTCACCAAGCACAACTTCCTGGTGACCGACCCCGCGGACATCCCCCGGACGATCGCGGAGGCGTTCCACATCGCCGCCACCGGGCGCCCGGGCCCGGTGCTGGTCGACATCGCCAAGGACGCCCTCCAGGCGCAGACCACCTTCTCCTGGCCGCCCTCCCACGACCTGCCCGGTTACCGGCCGGTCAGCCGGCCGCACGCCAAGCAGATCCGCGAGGCCGCCCGGCTGCTGGACGAGTCGAGCCGGCCGGTGCTCTATGCCGGCGGCGGCGTGCTCAAGGCGGGCGGCGCGGCGGAGCTGCTCGCTCTGGCGGAGCTGACCGGCGCACCGGTGACCACCACGCTGATGGGGCTGGGGGCCTTCCCCGACAGTCATCCGCAGCATCTGGGCATGCCCGGCATGCACGGCACCGTCGCGGCGGTGACGGCTCTGCAGAAGGCCGATCTGATCGTCGCGCTCGGGGCCCGCTTCGACGACCGGGTCACCGGCAAGCTGGAGTCCTTCGCCCCGCACGCGAAGGTCGTGCACGCCGACATCGACCCCGCCGAGATCGGCAAGAACCGTGTCGCGGACGTCCCGATCGTCGGCGACGTCAAGGAGGTCATGACCGACCTGGCCGCGGTCCTGCGGGCGGAGCGGGCCGATGGCCGCAGTGGTGACTACTCGGCCTGGTGGCAGCTGCTGGAGCGCTGGCGGAAGACCTATCCGCTGGGATACGACCTGCCGCAGGACGGCAGTCTGTCCCCGCAGCAGGTCATCGAGCGCATCGGGCAGCTCGCCCCGGAGAACACCGTCTACACCGCCGGTGTGGGCCAGCACCAGATGTGGGCCGCCCACTACCTCACCTTCGAGCGCCCCGGCACCTGGCTCAACTCCGGCGGTCTGGGGACGATGGGGTACGCCGTCCCGGCCGCGGTGGGGGCCAAGGCCGGCCGTCCCGACGCGACCGTCTGGGCCATCGACGGCGACGGCTGCTTCCAGATGACCAATCAGGAGCTGGTCACCGCGGCTCTGAACAACCTGCCGGTCAAGGTCGCCATCATCAACAACGGCGCTCTGGGCATGGTGCGCCAGTGGCAGACCCTGTTCTACAACCAGCGGTACTCCAACACCGTGCTGCGCGACGGCCCGGACGCGGACGGCCAGGCGTGCAACACCGGAACCCGGGTGCCCGATTTCGTCAGGCTGGCGGAGGCCATGGGCTGTGTCGGCCTGCGGTGCGAGCACCCCGGACAGCTCGACGAGGTCATCGCCCGGGCCAATGCGATCAACGACCGCCCGGTGGTCGTGGACTTCATCGTCCACGAGGACGCCATGGTCTGGCCGATGGTCGCGGCCGGCACCTCCAACGACGAGGTCATGGCCGCCCGCGGCGTCCGCCCCGACTTCGGCGACGGCGACGACTGACGACCAGGACGCCACGGAACCACTCAAGCCGAGGAAGCTGACCCCCATGTCCAAGCACACGCTCTCCGTCCTGGTCGAGAACAAGCCCGGTGTCCTGGCCCGGATCACCGCGCTGTTCTCCCGCCGGGGCTTCAACATCGACTCCCTCGCGGTGGGCACCACCGAGCACCCCGAGGTCTCGCGGATCACCATCGTGGTGAACGTCGAGGGCCTGCCCCTGGAGCAGGTGACCAAGCAGCTCAACAAGCTCGTCAACGTGCTGAAGATCGTCGAGCTGGAACCGTCCGCGGCGGTCCAGCGCGAGCTGGTCCTGGTGAAGGTCCGGGCCGACAACGACACCCGCTCCAAGATCGTGGAGATCGTTCAGCTCTTCCGCGCCAAAACGGTGGACGTCTCGCCCGAGGCGGTCACCATCGAGGCCACCGGCAGCAGCGACAAGCTGGAGGCGATGCTGCGGATGCTCGAGCCCTTCGGCATCAAGGAGCTGGTCCAGTCCGGCACCATCGCCATCGGCCGCGGCGCCCGCTCCATCACCGACCGCTCGCTGCGGGCCCTGGAGCGGACCGCATAGCGAGACCGCCGCTCACCCCCCGCACATCGGGCATACGGTGGTCCGCACGCGGCGGGCCGCCTTGGCAGACACCACCGCCCCGCAGTCACGAACAAGGAGAAAACCCAAGTGGCCGAGCTGTTCTACGACGACGACGCCGACCTGTCCATCATCCAGGGCCGCAAGGTCGCGGTTCTCGGCTACGGCAGCCAGGGTCATGCCCACGCGCTGTCGCTGCGCGACTCGGGCGTCGACGTCCGGGTCGGCCTGCACGAGGGCTCCGCCTCCCGGGCGAGGGCCGAGGAGCAGGGCCTGCGGGTCACCACGCCCGCCGAGGCCGCCGCCGAGGCCGACGTGATCATGATCCTGGTGCCGGACCCGGTCCAGGCGAAGGTCTACGAGGAGTCCGTGCGGGACAACCTCAAGGACGGCGACGCGCTGTTCTTCGGCCACGGCTTCAACATCCGCTTCGGTTTCATCAAGCCGCCGGCCGGTGTGGACGTCTGCATGGTCGCCCCCAAGGGGCCCGGCCACCTGGTGCGCCGCCAGTACGAGGAGGGCCGCGGGGTTCCGTGCATCGTGGCCGTCGAGCAGGACGCGACCGGCAGCGGTTTCGCGCTGGCCCTGTCCTACGCCAAGGCGATCGGCGGCACCCGGGCGGGCGTCATCAAGACCACCTTCACCGAGGAGACCGAGACCGACCTCTTCGGTGAGCAGGCGGTGCTGTGCGGCGGTGCCTCGGCGCTGGTGAAGGCCGGCTTCGAGACGCTGGTCGAGGCGGGCTACCAGCCGGAGATCGCGTACTTCGAGTGCCTCCACGAGCTCAAGCTCATTGTCGACCTGATGTACGAGGGCGGCCTGGAGAAGATGCGCTGGTCCATCTCCGAGACGGCCGAGTGGGGCGACTACGTCACCGGCCCGCGCATCATCAACGACGGCACCAAGGCCGAGATGAAGAAGGTCCTCGCGGAGATCCAGGACGGCAGCTTCGCGAAGAACTGGATGGCCGAGTACAACGCCGGACTGCCGAAGTACAACGAGTACAAGAAGTCCGACGCGGACCACCTCCTGGAGACCACGGGCAAGGAGCTCCGCAAGCTGATGAGCTGGGTGGACGAGGAGGCCTGAGCCTCCTTCCGGGTCGCGGTGGGACACACTCCCCGCAGCCGTTGACTCGTTCGAGCGGTGGTCCCGGCGCCTGTGCGCCGGGGCCGCCGCACGCCGATAGACTGCACCGCAAGCGCGTCAGGCTCACAGTGTCGTGCGTCTCCACGCGGCTGCCTACCCTCCACCGCCTTCGGCCGTCGGGACGCGGCCATCCGCTGAGGACTAGTGAGGACTGAGACCAAGTGAGCAAGCCGGTAGTACTCATCGCTGAAGAGCTTTCCCCCGCCACCGTCGACGCTCTCGGGCCGGATTTCGAGATCCGGCACTGCGACGGCGCGAACCGCGCGGAGCTCCTCGGCGCCATCGCCGATGCCGACGCCATCCTGATCCGCAGCGCGACCAAGGTCGACGCCGAGGCCATCGCAGCCGCGGGGCGGCTTCGGGTCGTGGCGCGCGCGGGCGTCGGCCTGGACAACGTGGACGTCGCGGCGGCGACCAAGGCCGGCGTGATGGTGGTGAACGCCCCCACCTCCAACATCGTGACCGCCGCCGAGCTCGCCTGTGGTCTGCTGCTGGCCACCGCCCGCAACATTCCGCAGGCCAGCACCGCCCTGAAGAACGGCGAGTGGAAGCGCAGCAAGTACACCGGTGTCGAGCTGGCCGAGAAGACCCTCGGCGTCGTGGGCCTGGGCCGTATCGGTGTGCTGGTAGCCCAGCGCATGGCCGCCTTCGGGATGAAGGTCATCGCCTACGACCCCTACGTGCAGCCGGCCCGGGCCGCTCAGATGGGTGTCAAGCTGCTCTCCCTCGACGAGCTGCTGGAGAACGCCGACTTCATCACGGTGCACCTGCCCAAGACCCCGGAGACGCTGGGTCTGATCGGCGACGATGCGCTGCGCAAGGTCAAGCCCTCGGTGCGCATCGTCAACGCGGCGCGCGGCGGCATCGTGGACGAGGCGGCGCTGGCCAGTGCCCTCAAGGAGGGACGGGTCGCCGGGGCCGGTCTTGACGTCTACGCCACCGAGCCGTGCACCGACTCCCCGCTCTTCGAGTTCGACTCGGTGGTGTGCACCCCGCACCTGGGAGCCTCCACCGGTGAGGCGCAGGAGAAGGCCGGGGTGTCGGTGGCCCGCTCGGTCCGCCTGGCGCTGGCCGGGGAGCTCGTACCGGACGCCGTCAACGTCCAGGGCGGCGTCATCGCCGAGGACGTGCGGCCCGGTCTGCCGCTGGCCGAGAAGCTCGGCCGGATCTTCACGGCGCTGGCCGGGGAGGTCGCCCAGCGGCTCGACGTCGAGGTCTACGGCGAGATCACCCAGCACGACGTGAAGGTGCTCGAGCTGTCGGCACTCAAGGGCGTGTTCGAGGACGTCGTCGCGGAGACGACCGTCTCCTACGTCAACGCCCCGCTGTTCGCCCAGGAGCGCGGGGTCGAGGTCCGCCTGACCACGAGCTCCGAGTCGCCCGACCACCGCAATCTGATCACGGTGCGCGGCACGCTGACCGGTGGCCGCGAGATCGCGGTCTCCGGAACCCTGGCCGGTCCCAAGCACCAGCAGAAGATCGTCGGTATCGACGAGCACACCGTCGACCTGTCGCTCGCCGACCACATGGCCTTCCTGCGCTACACCGACCGTCCGGGCATCGTGGGCGCGCTCGGCCGGATCCTGGGCGAGGCCGGTATCAACATCGCGGGCATGCAGGTGGCCCGTTCTCATGAGGGCGGCGAGGCCCTGGTCGCGCTGACGGTGGACGACACCATCCCGCCGGCCGTGCTCAACGAGATCGCCGAGGAGATCGGGGCCACCTCGGCCCGCGGGGTCAACCTGGAGGGGTGAGCGTGCCGGAGTCCGGCCGGGAGGTCCCCCCCCGGCCGGACTCCGGTTCCCGTGCACGGTCAGCGGGCTGTGCGCGTGTGTCAGCCGTCGGCCGGCTCGTGGGCCTTGTCGGGGGAGAACTGCCCGGCCGGGCCGTCGCAGCCGTCCAGCTCACCCGGAAGCTTGTCCCATGGCCCGCCGCCGGGCTCACAGCCGCGCGGTCTTCAGGGCCATGTGCAGGAGCAGACGATCGGTGCCGGAGGCCAGATCCAGACCGGTGAGCTGCTCCACCCGGGACAGCCTGTAGTAGAGGGTCTGCCGGTGGATACCCAGGGCGGTGGCGGTGCGGCCGGCCTGCCCCGCGTGGTCCAGGAAGCTCTCCGCGGTACGCGCCAGCTCCCGGTGGGCCGGCCGCAGCAGAGGCCGTACGGCGGGATCCGCCGGCCCGGCCGGGAGCCCGGTCAGCAGCCGGTACGGCCCCAGCTCCTCCCACCGGGCGACCGGGCCGAGCGAGTGCTCCGCCGCGGCCGCGCGGGCCGCCCCCACCGCCTCCTGCCAGGCACCGGGAAGGTCCTCCAGATCCGGCCGCGGGGCGCTGAGCCCGGCTGTGGCCCGGGAGGAGCGCAGCAGATCCCCGGCCGCGGCCCGGGCCGGGTCCAGCACCTCGGGTGAACGCAGTCTGACCAGTGCGGCCAGGCCGGGCGACTGCGGGCAGGACGCGGCGACGGCCGGCGGGCCGGGGCGGTCGGCGGCGTCCCCCGGGCCCGCGGGGGACCACGGACTCACCGCCATCATCACCACCGGGCCGGCGCCGGCCGGCCCCAGCGCGTCGGCCAGCTCCTCCACGGCCGCCGCACGGCGCACGGGGGCGGCGCGCAGCACGGCACCGAGCAGTTCACCGGCCCGTGCGGCGGACCGGGTCTCGCCGGCGAGCAGCGCGCCGACGCGGTCCGCGGTGCCCATCGCCGCCGCCAGCCGGGGGTCGTGCAGATCCACCGCGCCGTCGTCGAGCAGCCAGATGTATCCGTAGACCACTCCGCCGTGCCGGGCCGGCAGGCAGATGCGGCCCATCACCACTCCGGCGGCGGGTTCGGGCGGGATACGGACCGGGCCGCGGGCGCGGGTGATGCCGAAGCTCTCGAACCACTCCCGCACGGCGGCGGGGGAGCCGCGCTGCAGGATCGAGCGGGTCCGCACCGGGTCCATGACCATCCGCTCGTCCTCGTTGCGGTGGGCGCCGAAGGCGATCAGGCCGAAGTCCCTGCCCTCCAGCGTCGCCGGGGTGCCGAGCAGTGCGGACACCTCGTCGATGAGCTCCTGGTAGTTCTCACGCATGTCCGTGCCTCCGGCCTCCCGGTCATTGTCATACATCTGTCTGAGATCGGGGACACGGAAGCGTGACAGGTGTCGATGGTGCCCGGGGCACGTGATCCTTAGATTCTCGGGTGTCCCCTTGGCCGAAGACCGTCTGTGGAGGTGCCCGTGCTGGGTCCCGTGCTTCTCGCCGCCGCGCGCAGCGAGCACATCCGCCGCCTGGTGGCGGGGATGCCGCTGACGCGCCCGGTGGTGGACCGTTTCGTGGCCGGTGAGCGACTGGACGAGTCGCTGGCCGCCGTCCGGTCGCTCACCGACCGGGGTCTGCTGGTGACCCTCGACCATCTGGGCGAGGACGTCACCGACCGCACCGAGGCGCTGCGTGCCCGGGATGCCTATCTGGCGCTGGCCGAGGTGCTGCGCCAGGAGGCGCTGGGGGACCGGGTGGAGATGTCGGTGAAGCTGTCGGCCTTCGGGCAGGCGCTGCCCGGGGGCGAGGACATCGCTCTGCGCAACGCGCTTCCGGTGGTGGAAGCAGCCGCGCAAGCGGGGACCACGGTCACCCTGGACATGGAGGACCACACCACGGTCGACTCCACCCTGGCGATCCTCGGAGAACTGCGCGCACGGTTCCCCGCGACCGGGGCGGTGCTTCAGTCCTACCTCTACCGGACCGAGGACGACTGCCGTTCCCTCGCCGGGGAGGGCTCGCGGGTACGCTTGGTGAAGGGGGCGTACCGGGAACCGGCTTCGGTCGCCTTCCAGGACAAGCGTGACGTCGACTTGGCGTTCGTCCGCTGTCTGAAGATCCTGATGGCCGGGCAGGGCTACCCGATGATCGGCTCGCACGATCCGCGGCTGGTGGCCATCACCGAGGAGCTCGCCCGGCAGACCGGGCGCAAGCCCGGCAGCTACGAATTCCAGATGCTGTACGGCATCCGCGAGGCCGAGCAGCGGCGGCTGGCCGCCGCCGGCCACCGGATGCGGGTGTACGTGCCCTACGGCACCGACTGGTACGGCTACTTCATGCGGCGCCTCGCCGAGCGGCCCGCCAACCTCGCCTTCTTCCTCCGGTCGCTGGCCGGCCGTCGCTAGTCCTCCGCGGACGGTCCCGTCCGCGACAACCGCACACTGGACGCCCTCAACTCTCGAAGGAGATCCTGGCCATGGACGCTGTGACCCAGGTCCCCGCGCCGGTGAACGAGCCGGTGCACACCTACGCACCCGGCAGCCCCGAGCGCGCCCGCCTGGAGCGGAAGCTCCGGGAACTGGCGGAGAACCCTGTCGATCTGCCGATGACCATCGGGGGTGTGAAGCGGATGGGCGGAGGCGAGCGCGTCGATGTCGTCCAGCCGCACAACCACCGCGCGCGGCTGGGCACCTACGGCAACGCCACGGCGCGGGACGCCCAGGACGCCATCGACGCCGCGCTCGCGGCGGCCCCGGCCTGGCGGGAGGTGCCCTTCGACGACCGCGCGGCGATCCTGCTGAAGGCGGCCGAGCTGCTGTCCGGCCCGTGGCGGGAGACGATCGCGGCCTCCACGATGCTGGGCCAGTCCAAGACGGTGCAGCAGGCGGAGATCGACGCGCCCTGCGAGCTGATCGACTTCTGGCGCTTCAATGTGCACTTCGCCCGCCAGATCCTCGACGAGCAGCCGATCATCCAGCCCAAGGGTGTGTGGAACCGCATGGACCACCGCCCGCTGGAGGGCTTCGTCTACGCGATCACCCCGTTCAATTTCACCGCGATCGCGGGCAACCTGCCCACCGCTCCCGCCCTGATGGGCAACGTGGTGGTGTGGAAGCCGTCGCCCACTCAGACGCACGCGGCCGTGCTGCTGATGGAGCTGCTGGAGGAGGCCGGGCTTCCCAAGGGCGTCATCAACCTGGTGACCGGTGACGGCATCGAGGTCTCCGAGGTCGCCCTGCCGCACCCGGAGCTGGCCGGTATCCACTTCACCGGCTCCACGCGGACCTTCCAGTACCTGTGGCAGCGGGTCGGCGAGAACATCGCCAACTACCGCTCCTACCCGCGGGTGGTGGGGGAGACCGGGGGCAAGGACTTCATCGTGGCCCACCCCACCGCGGACCCGGCCGTGGTGAAGACCGCGATCACCCGGGGCGCCTTCGAGTACCAGGGCCAGAAGTGCTCGGCGGCCTCCCGGGCCTACCTGCCGCGGTCCCTGTGGGAGGGCGGCCTGAAGGAGGCGCTGGCCGCCGAGGTCGACGGGCTCGGCATGGGCGACCCCACCGACCTGTCCCACTTCATGGCGGCGGTGATCGACGAGCGTGCGTTCGCCAAGAACAAGGACGCCATCGACCGTGCGAAGTCGGACCCCACCTGCGAGGTGGTCGCGGGCGGCACGTACGACGACTCGGTGGGCTGGTTCGTCCGGCCGACCGTGCTGGCCTGCACGGACCCCGAGCACGAGCTGTTCAAGACCGAGTACTTCGGGCCGGTCATCGCCGTGCACGTCTACGAGGACGAGCGGTTCGACGCGATGCTGGAACAGATGGAGTCGGCGGCGGCCTACGCGCTGACCGGCTGTGTCATCGCCCGGGACCGCACGGTCGCCGGCGAGGTGTGCGAGAAGCTCCGCTTCGCCGCGGGCAACTTCTACATCAACGACAAGCCCACCGGCTCGATCGTCGGCCAGCAGCCCTTCGGGGGTGCCCGGGCCTCGGGCACCAACGACAAGGCCGGCTCGAAGTTCAACCTGTTGCGCTGGACCTCGCCGCGCGCGATCAAGGAGACGCTGGTCCCGCCGACGGACTACCGCTACCCGCACATGGGCTGACAACGCCTGCCGGCGGACCCGGAGCCCGGTCTCTCCCGAGGGAGGGGCCGGGCTCCCCGGCGTGTGCCCCCGGCGTGTGGCCGGGCTCACGCGTCCACATAGTAGGACGGTCGAGTATTTGGCGAGACATCACGGCTGTCCGGGGCTAACTTTGTAAGAAGCCGAACGTCACGCTCCATCCAGCGATCGGCGGACGAGGCTCGGTGCTCCTCGCGGGTGACCCCCGCCGCACCCCGCCCCCGCCCTCTGTCGGCCCTGCCACCGGAACGCTGCCCTGCTCGGCGCAGGGATCCCCCTCAGGAGCTGATCTCTCATGGCCGCCATGCCTTCCCCCCACCCCGTCTCCGCCTCCGGCCGGATCCGTCACACCACCCGGAACGGGTCCGCCGCCCGCAAGCACGCCGCCGAGGCGCTGCAGCGCGCCCTGGACCGCCGGGACAACGGCGGGGCAACCGGTCACTGATCACCGGGCGTGCCGTGCCCGCCGCCGGGTGATGTCCGTCCGCATCGCCCGGCGGAGCGGTGTCCACATCGCGGACGTACCATGTCGGCTAATGGGACGGAGCGTAGGGTCCTCGCATGGCTCGCAGTATCGATCTCGCAGTGATCCCCGGTGACGGAATCGGCCCGGAGGTGGTGGAGCAGGGGCTCAGGGTCCTGGCCGCCGCTCTTCCCGCCGGCGTGAAGCTGGAGACCACCGAGTACGACCTCGGTGCCCGGCGCTGGCACGCCACCGGGGAGACCCTGCCCGACGCGGAGCTCGAGCGGCTCAAGGGGCACGACGCCATCCTGCTGGGTGCCATCGGTGACCCGTCCGTCCCTTCCGGTGTGCTGGAGCGCGGTCTGCTGCTGAAGCTCCGTTTCGCCTTCGACCACTATGTCAATCTGCGGCCCAGCAAACTGTTCCCCAACACCACCGGTCCGCTGGCCGGCAACCCGGAGATCGACTTCGTGGTCGTGCGGGAGGGCACCGAGGGGCCCTACGTGGGCAACGGCGGATCGATGCGGACCGGCACGCCCGCCGAGGTGGCCACCGAGGTCAGTCTCAACACGGCTTTCGGCGTCGAGCGCGTGGTGCGCGACGCCTTCGCCCGGGCCGCCGCCCGGCCCGCGAAGAAGCTCACGCTGGTGCACAAGAACAACGTCCTGGTCCACGCCGGCCACCTGTGGAAGAACACCGTGGACCGCGTCGCCCGGGAGTATCCCGAGGTCAGCACGGACTACCTGCACGTCGACGCGGCCACGATCTTCTTCGTGACCCAGCCCCAGCGGTTCGACGTCATCGTCACCGACAACCTCTTCGGTGACATCCTCACGGACCTGGCGGCCGCCATCACCGGTGGTATCGGCCTGGCCGCATCCGGGAACATCAACCCCACGGGTGCCTTCCCCTCCATGTTCGAGCCGGTGCACGGCTCGGCCCCGGACATCGCGGGCACCGGCAAGGCCGACCCCACCGCCACCGTGCTGTCCACCGCCCTGCTGCTGCGGCACCTCGGATACGAAGCCGAGGCCGGCCGTATCGAGCAGGCCGTCACCGCCGACCTCGCCGAGCGGGACGGCACCGAGCGGAGCACCGACACGATCGGTGCCGCGCTGGCAGCCCGAGTATCGGGCTGACCCGGCGCACACCAGCCGCCGGGCGTGGTTCCGGCGGCTGGGCAAAGTCCGCCGCCGGGTGCCACCATCACCTCCCAGGTTCTCCCAGGGCCGCCACCCGGGTGCACGCTCCGGGGTCCCCCGCGCGATAATCGGATGCGGGGCCGTTGCACCTTCGGATGCTCGGACGTCCTAGCACCCTCAGCGGGGGCGACGGGGCGCGGTCCGCCATGACACCCAGTGAAGGACGCGCTCACGATGACGACGCCTCGCATCACGTTCGACCTGAAGCCCTCCACCCGGCCGCTGCCCGCCGCCGAGCGCGAGGCCGTGCTCGCCAATCCCGGCTTCGGCCGTCGCTTCACCGACCACATGGTCACCATCAAGTGGACCGAGGGCCGAGGCTGGCACGACGCCCAGCTGGAACCCTACGCGCCCCTGCAGATCGACCCGGCGAACATGACGCTGCACTACGCGCAGACCATCTTCGAAGGGCTCAAGGCCTACCGCCAGACGGACGGCTCGGTGGCCACCTTCCGGCCCGAGGAGAACGCCCGGCGCTTCCAGCGCTCGGCCCGCCGGCTGGCCATGCCGGAGCTGCCGGTGGAGACCTTCATCGAGGCCATCACCCTGCTGGTCCGGCAGGACGAGGCGTGGGTGCCGGGAGTGGGGGAGGAGTCGCTCTACCTGCGGCCCTTCATGTTCGCCACCGAGGTGGGACTCGGTGTCCGGCCGGCCGACGAGTACCTGTTCATGGTGATCGCCTCCCCGGCCGGCGCCTACTTCCCCGGCGGTATCAAGCCGGTGTCCGTCTGGCTCTCCGAGGAGTACGTGCGGGCCGCCCCCGGCGGCACCGGGGAGGCCAAGGCGGGCGGCAACTACGCCGCCTCGCTGGTGGCGCAGGCCGAGGCCGCCGAGCACGGCTGCGACCAGGTGGTCTGGCTGGACGCCATCGAGCGCCGCTGGATCGAGGAGATGGGCGGCATGAACCTCTACTTCGTGGAGGGCTCGGGCCCGGGCGCGCGCATTGTCACGCCGGAGCTCACCGGCACCCTGTTGCCCGGCATCACCCGCGACTCGCTGCTCAGGATCGCCGAGGATCTGGGCTACCGCACGGCCGAGGTGCGCATCTCCACCGAGGACTGGGAGCGGGGGAACGCCGACGGCACGATCACCGAGGTCTTCGCCTGCGGCACGGCGGCGGTCATCACCCCGGTCGGCTCCGTGAAGTCCGCCCGTTCCCGGTGGACGGTCGGCGACGGCGAGCCGGGCGAGGTCACCATGCGGCTCCGCGAAGCACTGCTGGCCGTGCAGACGGGCCGGGCCGAGGACCGCCACGGCTGGCTGCACCGACTGGCCTGAGCCCGCGCCTCCGGTCTCCGCCCGGCGCGCGGGGACCGGAGCGCGCATGGCGATCGCGACCCGGCGTGGATGCCCGGGCACCCGCTGTGGTCCGGATGGTGAGACAGGGCGGGGAGCGAGTGGCCGGTGTGCCAGAATTGCCCCGTGCTCTCGATCGCCATGATTATTGGTGACCAGCGCGCCGGTCCGCAGTGACCGCACGACCGCCCAACCGAGCGGCAGCGGCCACCGTGCCTCAGACCCGCGCGCAGACCTCTCGCATCCGCGAGGGGTCTTTTCGTTTCCCGGCCCACCTCGCCGGGGAACGGCGGCGCCCGGGGTTCCCGAGGCAGTGGAGCGAAGCCTCAACGACGCATCCACCCGACAGGAGTCTCACCGCCATGACGACGGACGCCCCCGACACGCACCCACCGAGCGACAGTTTCCACGTCTTCGACACCACGCTGCGCGACGGCGCCCAGCGCGAGGGGATCAGTCTCACCGTCGCCGACAAGCTGGCCATCGCACGCCACCTGGACGACTTCGGTGTCGGATTCATCGAGGGCGGCTGGCCGGGCGCGAATCCCCGGGACACCGAGTTCTTCCGGCGTGCGCGCCAGGAGATCGGCTTCCGGCACGCGCAGCTGGTCGCGTTCGGGGCCACCCGCAAGGCCGGTACCGAGGCGGCCGCCGACCCCCAGGTGCAGGCGCTGCTGGACTCCGGTGCCCCGGTGGTCACCCTGGTGGCCAAGGCGCACGACCGGCACGTCGAGCTCGCGCTGCGCACCAGCCTGGAGGAGAACCTGGCGATGGTGCGCGAGACCGTGGAGTATCTGCGGGAGCACGGCCGACGGGTCTTCGTCGACTGCGAGCACTTCTTCGACGGCTACGCCGCCAACCCCGGGTACGCCCGGGAGGTGGTCCGCACGGCGCATCTGGCGGGGGCCGACGTGGTGGTGCTCTGCGACACCAACGGAGGCATGCTGCCCGCCCGGGTGCAGACCGTGGTGGCCGAGGTGCTGGCCACCACCGGCGCGCGCCTGGGCATCCACGCCCAGGACGACACCGGGTGCGCGGTGGCCAACACCCTTGCGGCGGTGGACGCGGGCGCCACCCATGTGCAGTGCACCGCCAACGGGTACGGCGAACGTGTGGGCAACGCCAACCTGTTCCCGGTGGTCGCGGCGCTGGAGCTCAAGTACGACAGACGGGTACTGCCCGCCGGCGCGCTGCGCGAGATGACCCGCATCTCGCACGCCATCGCCGAGGTCGTCAATCTCACGCCCTCCACCCACCAGCCCTATGTGGGGGTCTCGGCGTTCGCCCACAAGGCCGGCCTGCACGCATCGGCGATCAAGGTTGATCCCGACCTGTACCAGCACACCGATCCCGAGCTGGTCGGCAACTCCATGCGGATGCTGGTCTCCGACATGGCCGGCCGCGCCTCGGTGGAGCTCAAGGGAAAGGAGCTGGGCTACGACCTGGCGGGCGACCGCGAACTGGTCGGCCGCGTCGTCCGGCGGATCAAGGAGAGGGAGTTGGAGGGATACACCTACGAGGCCGCCGACGCCTCCTTCGAGCTCCTGCTGCGGGACGAGGTGGAGGGCCGGGCCAGGCGCTTCTTCCGGGCGGAGTCGTGGCGGACGATCACCGCCCAGCCGGCCGACGGCTCGCTGGAGAACGAGGCCACGGTGAAGCTCTGGACCAAGGGCGAGCGGATCATCGCCACCGGCGAGGGGAACGGCCCGGTGAACGCCCTGGACCGGGCGCTGCGCCACGGCCTGGAGAGCACTTTCCCGGAGCTGGCCAGGCTTCAGCTCGTCGACTACAAGGTCCGCATTCTGGAGGGCACACAGGGGTCCCAGTCCACGACCCGGGTCCTCGTCACCACCAGCGACGGCAGTGCGGAGTGGTCCACGGTCGGGGTGGCGGACAACGTCATCGCCGCTTCGTGGCAGGCCCTCTGCGACGCCTACACCTACGGACTGCTGCGGGCCGGGCTGCAGCCGGACGACTGATGCCGCGGTCCGGTGCCGCCCGGGCGGGCGAGCACGGGGCCGGGTGACGGGAGGCGCGGGGCGCTGTAGGAAATCCACAGCGCCCCGCGTGTCCACTGTGTGAGATCGCTGTACTCTCTGCATCAGGCACAGGGGTTCTGTGCAGCGCGGCCATGAAATTGCGGCGGAGACTGTGCGAATCTGACGACGGCGTGGCGCCGTGGCGTTTCGTAGGGTCTGTACATGGCCGATAAGTCCCTGACTTCCTCCCCGGCGGTGCCTTCGACTGCGGGGGTGTCCGTGGAGGAGCCCTCCGCGGCGGTGTCCTCCCCGGTGCCCGACACCCGGAGCCGGGTCGCCGAGCTGCGCGCCATCCGCGAGGAGGCGCGGCGCGGCCCGGGTGAGCGTGCGACGCAGGCACAGCACGCCAAGGGGAAGCTGACGGCCCGGGAGCGGATCGCGCTGCTGCTGGACGAGGACTCGTTCACCGAGGTGGAGCCGCTGCGGCGGCACCGGGCGACCGGGTTCGGGCTGGAGGCGAAGAAGCCCTACACCGACGGCGTGGTGACGGGCTGGGGCACGGTGCACGGGCGCACGGTGTTCGTCTACGCGCACGACTTCCGGATCTTCGGCGGCGCGCTCGGAGAGGCTCACGCCACCAAGATCCACAAGATCATGGACATGGCCATCTCGGCAGGTGCCCCGCTGGTGTCGCTCAACGACGGTGCCGGCGCGCGCATCCAGGAGGGGGTCTCCGCCCTCGCCGGGTACGGCGGGATCTTCCAGCGGAACACCAGGGCCTCGGGGGTGATCCCGCAGATCTCGGTGATGCTCGGTCCGTGCGCCGGGGGCGCCGCGTACAGCCCCGCACTGACCGACTTCGTCTTCATGGTCCGAGAGACCTCGCAGATGTTCATCACCGGCCCGGACGTGGTCCAGGCGGTCACCGGGGCCGAGGTCTCCCAGAACGGGCTCGGAGGCGCGGACGTCCACGCGCAGACGTCGGGCGTGGCGCACTTCGCCTACGACGACGAGGAGAGCTGCCTGGAGGAGGTCCGCTTCCTGCTGTCGATGCTCCCGCAGAACAACCGGGAGAACCCGCCCAGGCACGCCACGGAGGACCCGGCCGGCCGGCGCTCGGAGGCGCTGCTCGACCTCGTTCCCGCCGATGGCAACCGTCCCTACGACATGCGCAAGGTGATCGAGGAAATCGTCGACGACGGCGAGTACCTTGAGGTCCATGAGCGCTGGGCGACCAACCTCATCTGTGCGCTGACCCGGATGGACGGCGACGTGGTGGGCATCGTCGCCAACCAGCCGCAGTCGATGGCCGGGGTGCTGGACATCGAGGCGTCGGAGAAGGGCGCCCGCTTCGTCCAGATGTGTGACGCCTTCAACATCCCGATCCTCACTCTGCTCGACGTCCCGGGCTTCCTGCCGGGCGTCGACCAGGAGCACGGCGGCATCATCCGGCACGGAGCGAAGCTGCTGTACGCCTACTGCAACGCCACGGTGCCGCGGATCTCGGTGGTGCTGCGCAAGGCGTACGGCGGCGCGTACATCGTGATGGACAGCCAGTCGATCGGCGCGGACCTCACCTACGCCTGGCCGACGAACGAGATCGCGGTGATGGGCGCGGAGGGCGCCGCCAATGTGATCTTCCGCCGGCAGATCGCCGGCGCCGACGATCCGGACGCCATGCGGGCCAGGATGGTCAAGGAGTACAAGTCGGAACTCATGCACCCGTACTACGCGGCGGAGCGCGGACTGGTGGACGACGTCATCGACCCGGCCGAGACCCGCGAGGTCCTCATCCGTTCGCTGGCCATGCTGCGCACAAAGCACGCCGATCTGCCGTCCCGCAAGCACGGCAACCCTCCGCAGTGATTCCCCCCGATACCGGTGAGACAGTGACGACGAAGGAGAGCCCAGTGAGCGGTGCCACGAGCGGAAATCTGGTGCGGGTGGAGAAGGGCCGGGCCAGCGACGAGGAACTGGCGGCTGTCACCGCCCTGCTGCTGGCCCGGGCGGGCGCCGCGCGCGGTGCGGTGCACAGCGTGCGCCCGCACCGCACCACCGCACGCTGGCGGCGGCTGGAGCGCGCTCCCGGGTTCCGGGCCCCGCACAGCTGGCAGGGCTGAGCCTGTCGCGGCCGCGGACAGTGCCCGGGCCCCGCGTCCTCCTGGGGCGCGGGGCCCGGGCACTGTCCGGCTGCGAGGGCCGCCGTACGGGAAGCCGCTTCGAGGGGCCACCGCTCCCGGTGTCAGCCGGCCGGGGCGTCCACCAGAACGGTGCGCTGGGGGTTGGCCGTCCGGGCCGGCAGTTCCTCGGCGCCGGCCGCGGCCACCGCGGTCGGCGGCTGCGCGGTGTCCTCGGCGAGGTGCACGCGTACGGTCCGCCGGGGGTTGGCGAGGGAGCGCATGGTGATGGTGCTCTTCACAGAGATCCGCCTCTTGGTCGTGCTGTTGTCGTTCCGCGATGGTCCGTAGGACAGAGACTAGAGCTCGCGTTCCCCGGAAAAGTGCGCTCCCAGCCCGGATGAGGGTGTGAGGTTCCTCACGAACACCGGTGCAAATGCGGCAAATCGAGCACCCGACAAGGTGGGGCAAGGTGGCCATTCCGGGCGCATCGGCAGCTTTGCCGCCAGCTCGGGCAGTCGTGCGTGTGGGGGAACCGGGAGAGTGTGGTGAGGATTTGTCCTTTTTTCCTTCCGTGTTCTTCCACAGCTCGTGACGGGGCATCTCCGCAGCGTCATAGATGTCACAGGACTATTCCTGGCCCTTGTTGGAGATCGGGCACTGTGCTGGAATTCCACGGAACCGACGCGAGACGACGGCCGACGTCCCGGGAGCGTGTCCAGCACCCGACGAGAGCTGTCCCGGGGATGCGTCGGTTGCCCACGACCGCCAATGGGGGCCTGTGTGCCCTTGCTCGATACCGTGCCGCCGCTCAACGCGGCGGGGCGCCTGGTCCAGAGGTTGCGACGCCAGTGCAGGGACGTTTCAAGAGGGAAGGCAGCGCTGCGGGAGATGCGGAGCTGAGCGGTGAGACAGACCGCGGCTCCTCTGCCGAGCGCGCCCCGGGTGGCGACCTGTCGGCTGCCGACGGGGCCGAGCCGGGGAACGGCTCCGCGGAGAACGCGGAATCCGTCGCCCCCCGGAGGCCGAGTCATGCCGGCTCGCGCATGGCGCTGCGGAACTGGCGCATCAGCACCCGGCTGGTGTCGCTGATCGCGCTTCCCGTGGTCGCCGCCACCGCGCTGGGAGCCCTGCGTATCCAGAGCTCGATGGAGAACATCGAGCAGCTGGACAACATGCAGTTGCTCACCGACATGACCCAGCAGGCGACCCTGCTGGCGGCCGCCCTCCAGGAGGAGCGCGACCGGTCGGCCGGCCCGCTGGTCAGCGGCCGGAGCCCGAAGAGCGACGAGGTCGCCGCCCCTCGCGAGCGCACCGATGCCGCGCGGCTGGCCTTCAGCGAGGCCACGCTGGCCATCGACGCCGACGACGAGGTGATGCAGGGCGTCCAGGCCACGGTCGTGGACATCACCCGGCAGCTGAACCAGATCAAGGAGATCCGCGACGGGGCCTACCAGGACCCCGAGTACGTCTCCCAGACGATCACCCGCTACAACGAGCTGATCGACGCGCTGCTCTCGCTGTCCCAGGACATGGCCCAGGCCACCAGCAACAGCGAGATGATCCGCTCCACCCGCGCGCTGGCCGCCTTCTCCGCGGCCAAGGAGCACGCCTCCATCCAGCGTGCGGTGATCACCGCGGGTCTGGCCCGTGACGAGCTCGACGACGACCAGGCGGGGCTGTCCGGCAGTGACTGGCGGTTCGGACGGACCCACCACGAGGCCGAGCGCGCCCGGCTGAACAGCTTCATCCAGATCTACGCCAGCAAGGAACGGTCCGAGGAACTGCTCGACCCGCTGGAGGGCGGCGTCGTCAACATCGCCGCCGCCACGCAGTACGCGGACACGGTCTTCAGCTCCGAGGACAGCCTGGGCAGCCAGCCGCTGACCTACCGGGACTGGTACGACCAGTACCGCACCAAGATCGACGCGATGGACCGGATCGAGCAGACGCTGCTCGCCGAGATGGAGGAGCAGGCCCGCGCGTTGCGCAACGACGCCCAGCGCGACGCCATCTTCAACGGCGCGCTGATCGTGCTGGTCCTGGGTGTCTCACTGGTCGGCGCGTTCGTCGTGGCCCGCTCGATGGTCCGCTCCCTGCGCCGGCTGCAGGACACCGCCCAGGAAGTCGCCCGCAAGCGGCTGCCCGAGGTCGTCAAGCAGATGTCCGAGGCCGACCCGCAGGAAGTCGACACCTCCGTGGAGTCCGTGGGTGTGCACACCCGGGACGAGATCGGCCAGGTGGCCCAGGCGTTCGACGACGTCCACCGCGAAGCGGTCCGGCTGGCGGGCGAGCAGGCGCTGCTGCGGGGCAACGTCAACGCGATGTTCACCAACCTGTCGCGGCGCAGCCAGGGCCTCATCCAGCGTCAGCTCTCCCTCATCTCGGAGCTGGAGTCACGCGAGGCCGACCCGGACCAGCTCTCCTCGCTGTTCAAGCTGGACCACCTGGCGACCCGCATGCGGCGCAACGGTGAGAACCTGCTGGTGCTCGCGGGTGAGGAGCCCGGCCGCCGCTGGACGCGCCCGGTTCCCCTGGTCGACGTGCTGCGGGCGGCGGCCTCCGAGGTGGAGCAGTACGAGCGCATCGAGCTGAGCGCGGTACCCAAGACCGAGGTCGCCGGCCGTGTGGTCAACGACCTCGTGCACCTGCTGGCCGAGCTGCTGGAGAACGCCACCTCGTTCTCCTCACCCCAGACGAAGGTCAAGGTCACCGGCCACGCGCTGCCCGACGGCCGGGTGCTGGTGGAGATCCACGACACCGGCATCGGTCTCTCCCCCGAGGATCTGGCGGAGATCAACGACCGGCTGGCCAACCCGCCGACGGTGGACGTCTCCGTCTCCCGTCGGATGGGACTGTTCGTGGTCGGCCGGCTGTCCCTGCGGCACGGCATCCGGATCCAGCTGCGGCCCTCGGACACAGGGGGAACCACCGCACTTGTCATGCTGCCCGCCGAGGTCGCCCAGGGCGGGCCCGGCGGACCCGGCAGGACCGGGGCCCCGGCCTCCGGTGCCGCCGGGAACGGCGCGCAGGCCACCACGACACTGCAGCGCGAATCCGCTCCTCCCCGGCGGGCCGGGGGCGAGCAGCAGGTGGGCTCCGGCCCTGCCCGCGGCCAGGTTCCCGGGACGCCCGAACGTCCCGCCCTGCCGTCCCGTCCGGGCGGTGCCTCCGGCCCGGGTACTCCCGGTGGCCGGAGTGGTCCCGGTTCCTTCGGCGGTGCGCCTTCCGTCCCGGAGCAGGGGCCCGGTGGTGTCCGGGGCGGCCCGGCCGCGGGACGTCCGCCGGCCGGCGGACAGCGGCCCAGCTGGGCCAACGAGGACACCGGACAGATACCCGTGGGCCGCGACATGGCGGATGGTCCGCGCGGTCACGACGAGCCCTCGACCGGCGAGTACGCGCGTCCGGCCGGCCCCTCGCTCTTCGGCAGCGCTCCCGGGGACCGGATGCCGCCTCCCCCCGAGCGGTACCAGCAGCCCGCCCCGGGAGACTCCGCCGGTTACGGCAGCCGTTCCGGGTACGGCCAGGAACAGTCCGTGTTCGGCGACGGCCAGGACCTCGGCCGGGGCCGTCCCCAGGGCGCGGGCCAGGACTACGGCCAGGCTCAGGATCGTCCCGAGTACGGCGGCGGGCAGACCGGTGAGTATCCGGCGCCCGCACAGCCCCAGCCCCGCCGCGCGCCGGAAGAGCTGCCGCCGGCCCCTGCGGAGCCGCAGCGCGCTCCGGAGCGCACACCGATCTTCGAGGAGATGGAGTCCACCTGGTTCGGGCGTGCGCGCCGGATCGCGGAGGCTCCGCCGGCCGTCTCCTCCCGGGAGTCCGCGGGGTCCCCCCCACCCCGGCCGACGGCTCCCGAGGGCGCCCGGCCCGGACCGTCCGCCTCCGCGTCGCCTCCCGCGGCGCAGCGGCAGACCGAGTCGGCGCAGCCCGCCGCACAGAACCGCGACAGCGGTGCGCAGTGGAGGCCCTCCCCGAACGACGAGCGGTGGCGGCAGGCGGAGCAGCTGCGCCAGCCCGCCGCGGGCGGGGTGACCACCTCCGGACTGCCCAAGCGGGTGCCGCGCGCCAATCTGGTGGCGGGCACCGCGCAGACCCAGCAGTCCACTCCGACCGGTCCGCAGGTCTCCCGTGCCCCCAGTGATGTCCGGGGCCGGCTGACCAACCTGCGCCGGGGGATTCAGCAGGGACGCCAGGCCGGCTCGGGTGCCGGTCACCCGGACCGGGACCTCGGTCCCACCTATCAGCAGGAGCGTTAGTGTGAGCCCGATGAGTCAGGCGGCGCAGAACCTGAACTGGTTGATCACCAACTTC
>NZ_BAAAMJ010000025.1:0-1329 GCF_039529215.1 Streptomyces sodiiphilus
GGTGTGGGTTCTGTGGGTGGTGTGGTGCCGTGGGTGGTGTCGGGTCGTGGTGTGGAGGGGTTGCGGGGTCAGGCGGAGCGGCTTCGGGGGTGGGTGGAGTCGGGTGGTGGTTCGGGTGTGTCGTTGGTGGATGTGGGTTATTCGCTGGTGGTGAGTCGTTCGGTGTTTTCGCATCGTGCGGTGGTGGTGGGTTCGGGTGTGGAGGAGTTGGTTGCGGGGTTGGATTCGGTGGTGTCGGGTGGGGTGGGGGATGTGGTGTCGGGTGGGAAGACGGCGTTTTTGTTTACGGGGCAGGGTGCTCAGCGGTTGGGGATGGGGCGGGAGTTGTATGAGGCGTTTCCGGTTTTTGCGGAGGTGTTTGATGAGGTGTGTGGTGTGTTGGATGGGTGTTTGGGGTCGGGGTCGGGGTCGGGTGTGTGGTCGGGGGTTTCCGGGGGGTCGGTTCGGGGTGTGGTGTTCGGTGAGGATGCGGGGTTGTTGGATCGGACGGTGTTTGCGCAGTGTGGGTTGTTTGCGTTTGAGGTGGCGTTGTTCCGGTTGATGGAGTCGTGGGGTGTGGTGGCGGATTTTGTGGTGGGGCATTCGGTGGGTGAGTTGGTGGCGGCTCATGTGTCGGGGGTGTTGTCGTTGTCGGATGCGTGTGTGCTGGTGGCGGCGCGTGGGCGGTTGATGCAGGGGTTGCCGGAGGGTGGGGCGATGGTGTCGTTGGCGTTGTCGGAGGGTGAGGTTGTGGGGTTGTTGGAGGGGTGTGGGGGTCGGGTGGGTGTGGCGGCGGTGAATGGGCCGTTGTCGACGGTGGTGTCGGGTGAGGAGGGTGCGGTGTTGGAGGTGGCGGAGCGTTCGGGGGTGAAGTGGCGGCGGTTGCGGGTGTCGCATGCTTTTCATTCGCCGTTGATGGAGGGGATGTTGGAGGAGTTTGGTGAGGTTGCGGGTGGGTTGTCGTTTGGTGTGGCGCGGATTCCTGTGGTGTCGAATGTGTCGGGGGAGTTGGCTGGTGAGGAGTTGGGTTCGGCGGGTTATTGGGTGAGGCATGTGCGGGAGGCGGTGCGTTTTGAGGATGGTCTTCGGGTGTTGGAGCGTGCGGGGGTGTCGCGGTTTGTGGAGGTGGGGCCGGCTGGGGTGTTGTCGGGGATGGGTGCGGAGTGTGTTCCGGGGGGTGTGTTTGTTCCGTTGGTGCGTAAGGGGCGGGGTGAGGTGGAGTCTGTTGTTGCGGGGGTGGGGCGGGTTCATGGTCTTGGTGGGGTGGTGGACTGGGAGAAGGTGTTCGCGGGTTCGGGTGCGTGTCGGGTGCAGTTGCCGACGTATGCGTTCCAGCGACAGCGCTACTGG
>NZ_BAAAMJ010000026.1:0-165629 GCF_039529215.1 Streptomyces sodiiphilus
ACACCCTCAGCTTTTCGACACCACCACCGTCTTCGAGAACTACCCGACCAAGGCCTTCGGGCTGGACCCGGCGGGACCTCGGGAACTGACCGAAGAAGCCGGAGATGAGCCGAGGCTGGAGGGCATCAGTGGCCGGGATGCCTACCACTATCCGCTTCGCCTCGTCGCTGCCGCGGACGACGGGTTGCTGCTGCGGATCGAACACTTTCCGGGCGCGGTGGACCACGGCACGGCGGAGGCGTGTCTGGAGTGGCTGCGCCATGCGCTGGGACGGATCGCGGATGATCCTGAACTGCCGGTCGAGGCCCTTCTCCGGAATGGGCTCGGCCCAGACGCACCTGCCCTGCCCAAGGCCCCGATCGAAGGCCGGGGCGCACCGCTCCGGACCCCGGCCGCGCCAAGAGAGCCCTCGGGTGCACTGGAGTCGTCGCTCTGCGCGCACTTCGCGCACGTGCTGGGACGCGACAAGGTCGGTGCGGAGCAGGACTTCTTCGAGCTGGGCGGTGATTCGTTGCTGGCCTTGCGGCTGGCTGGACGGATCGGGACGGAGACCGGCAAGAAACCGCCGTTGCGTACGCTCTTCGCCGCCCGGACCCCCGCCCTGCTGGCGCGTCTCCTTGGGAGCTGAGCGCCGTCCGCCGCCCGCATCGAGAATCCTCCGGCCGGTGGCAATTGGCCGGCCGGGAGTTGCCGGGTCAGTTTCCTGTCGGGACGGGAGCGGTAATGGCAGCCTGTGGAGTGCAGTTCCGCGAATAACCGCACGGAGAGGATAACCGGGATGACCAATCCGTTCGATGACGCCGACGGCAAGTTTCTGGTGCTTGTCAACGAAGAAGGGCAGCACTCGCTGTGGCCGGCCTTTGCTGCTGTCCCCAAGGGCTGGGAAAAGGTCTACGGTGAAGCGGATCGGCCGTCGTGTATCGAATACATCGAATCGCATTGGGTCGATATTCGCCCGAAGAGCTCTGTGGTTCGGCTCGGATGATCGTGGGAGTGTCTCATGTCTTTGGCTGAATACGAACTGCGGCCACAGGAGAAGGATGAGCTGCTTGCTTTGGCGAAATCGCTCCGTGACGCCGAAGAGTCTCCCGGTGCGCCGGAGTTCTACGGCAATCACTGGACCGCTCTGGAGCGCCTTCCTCCCGGCCTGAGGCGGGTGCTCGAAGGCGTCCGGAGAAGTGGCAGGAACCATGCCTGTCTGGTGCATGGATTCCCTCTGAACGAGCTGGAGATCGGTCCCACCCCTCTGCACTGGGACGCGCCGGAGAGCGATGAGCGGGCCCGCGACGCGGAGATCTATCTCGGTGTCTGTGCCATGGCGATGGGAGAGCCGTTCACCTGGGCGACTCTCCAGTCCGGCCGAATCATTCAGAACATCCTGCCGATCGCCGGTGACGAGGACCGTCAGAACGGCTATGGTAGTGACGCGCTGTTGGAGTTTCACACCGAGGACGGATTCCATCCCGGCCGCTGCGACTACCTGATGCTCCTGGGGCTCCGTAACCCTGACCGGGTTCCCACGACGGTGGCCTCGGTGTGGGACATCGAACTGACAGCTGGAGAGCGGCGTATTCTGTCCGGGCGGCGCTTCCACATATTCCCCGACGACGAGCACATCCGGCAGCTCGAAGCCCGCAGCCCGGATCACCCGGCGCTCCACGAGGCCCGGCGGATGCGGGACCATCCGGAGCCGGTGGCGGTGCTCTTCGGAGCATCGGCTCGCCCGTACATGCGTCTGGACCGGCCGTTCATGTCTGTTGTCGGAGCGGACCGTGACGCCGAGCGGGCCCTGGACCGGTTGATGGAGGAACTGCTGCGGGTCCAGCGTGACGTGGTGGTGGAGCAGGGCTCGCTTCTGGTGGTGGACAACTACGCCGCGGCGCACGGCCGAAGGTCGTTCACCAGCCGGTACGACGGTACTGACCGCTGGCTGAAGAAGATCACCGTACGGCTCAGCCTGCGGCAGGAGGGCGTGTCCATGCCGCTCTCCGGTAATCGGGTGCTGATCTGACCGGCACGACCAGGAAGGAGAACCGACCATGCGTACGGTGATTGTCTCTGGCGCGTCCAGCGGCATCGGTCTGGCGACCGCGGAGCGTTTCGCGGAGGCGGGTGACCTGGTGGTCAATCTGGACCTCGTGCCACCCGCGCCCGCCGCGGCTCGGACGGTCCAGTGGAAGAAGGTGGACGTGGCCGACTGGGCCGCGGTGCGCTCCGCGGTGGCCGAGACCGCCGCGGAGCACGGCGGGCCCGACGTCGTGGTGGCCAATGCTGGCATAAGTGTGCGGCACGGAGTGCTGGAGCTGACCGAGGCGGATGCCCGGAGGGTGGTGGACGTCAATCTTCTCGGCGTGCTGGGACTGTGGCGCTACGCCGCCGAGCGGATGATGGCGAACGGCGGCGGAGTGCTGCTGGCGACTGCGTCGGTCAACGGCGCGCGCGGTTATCCCTTCTACGCCGATTACAACGCCACCAAGGCCGGCATCGTCGCTCTGTGCCAGACGTTCGCGCTGGAGCTCAGCCCGGTGGTGCGAGCTGCCTGTGTGTCGCCGGGTGCGGTGCTCACCCCGATGCAGCAGGCGGAGTACTCCGAGGAGATGCTGGAGGAGGTGAACCGGGCTATTCCCGCCGGTCGGCACGCTGATCCGACGGAGATCGCCGAAGCCTTCTTCTTCCTCGCTTCGGACCGGGCGGCCTTTCTCACCGGCCAGGAACTGGTGGTCGACGGAGGCGAGACCGCCGGTGCCACTACGGCGATTCTCGGAACCGGTGGGCGGAGCCAGCGGGGCTCTCAGGGTTCCTGAGCCACGTAGTAGGCCATGAGAATGTGAAGCGGGACCCCCGATTGGTCACTGTCGATCTGCTTGAACTCCGCCACCAGTGCGTTCAGCCGCTCGCTGAATGCCTTGGCCTGTGCGACAGGGATGGTCGCAGACAGGGCGGCCAGCGTGGGTCTGATGTCTCCCTCGTCGGCCGCCCCCGTGTCGCCGCTCCTCTGGCCGGACGCTGCGGGCTGATCCTCGGCTCCGTCTCGCAGGACCTGGAAGAGGCCACGGCGGTAACGGTCGAGAACGGACCGGAGCGTCCGGAGCTTGTCGTCCATCGGCGCGGAGCCGCCCAGAAACTCCTCGTCGAGGCGGAGGGAGACCTGCCCCGCCCGGTAGCGGTGTTGCACGATCCCGGACACCAATCGGGTTTCCGCCACCTCGATCAGACTGACCGCCAACAGCTGCTTCAAGTGCCGGTACAGCTTGGTCTGCGGCTGATGGAGCTCCTGGGCGAGCTCCTTCGCCGTACGTGTCCGGGGCTGCCGGTCGGCGCCTTCCATCAGGAGGTTGAGGATCTCCAGGCGGATCGGGTCGGAGAGGACGCGGAGGGTCTCCACGTCATCCACGAAGCGGACCCGCACGGAAGGGGTCGGCTGGAGGTCGGAGAGCGGGATCAGGTCTGACGATGCCACACCGGCCATCTTGCCAAGAACTGCATGCGGAGCAATGATTCACCCTAACGTGAATGGTTTACGGCCCGTGAAAGGTGGACCGATGTCCTTGGAGTCCGCGGCTCCGCCAGTGGTCTCGGTGGCCGTTCCACTGCGCCGCAATCGCAACTTCCAGCTTCTGTGGGTCGGCTCGGCTGCCGCCTTCCTGGGGCTGTTCGTCGCCGAGATCACTTTCCCCTTGCTGATCCTGGCGCTCACCGGCTCCCCGGGCTTGACCAGCCTCTTCGTGGTGATGCAGACGGCCACGATGGTGCTGGTGGCCGTACCGGCCGGACGGATACTCGACCGGCGGGACCGGCGGCGCATCCTCATCGCCACGGAATGCGTCCGTCTGGCGACCGCGGCCACGCTCGTCACCGCGATGCTGGCGGGTCTGCTGAGTCTGGCTCACCTTCTCTTGGCGGCTGTGGTGTTCGGCTCGGTCCAGGCCTTCGGCACGGCCCGGATGCTGCTGCTCAGAGCCGCGGTGCCGCCCGAACAGCTCACGGCCGCCGTGACGGCCGAGGAGGTGCGGACGAACGCGGCCGAACTGGGCGGCCCCCCGTTGGGCGGGTTTCTGTACGGGACGGCGCAGGTGCTGCCGTTCCTCTTCGCCATGGTGATGTTCATGGTCTCGGCCGTCATGGCGTTCTTCGTGCGGGTACCAGCCCCCGAGCGGTCGTGCGAGGACGAGCAGCGCAACCTGTTCACCGGCTTCTCCGTGGTGCTGCGCGAGCCCACGCTGCGCGGAGTCGTCCTGATGCTCATGCTCGTCAACGCCGTGGCCTGGCCGGTTCAGCTGATCGCTGTGGTCCTGCTGCAGAGCCGGGAGACTCCGCCATGGCAGATCGGGCTCGCGCTGTCCGGGTTGGCCCTCGGCGCGCTGGCCGGCACCGCGTTCGTGAAGTTCCTGCACCGGGTTCTGCGGCCAGGGGTGCTGCTCATGGCGGTGATGCTGGCGGAGGTGCCCGTCCTGCTCGTGCTCGCCGTGCCGATGGGGCCCCTGGGGGTCGGGCTCGCCTGCTTCTGCTTCGGTGCCGGGGTTCCGCAACTCCGTGTTCTCATGGATGTATTGATAGTCCGTCAGGTGCCCGACGAGCACCGCGGGCGGGCGCTGACCGCGGTCTTCACGCTCTGCGCGCTGAGTGTCCCCGTGACAATGGGCTGTGTCGGCCTCGTCATGGAGTTCCGGAGCCCGGCGGTCGCGCTGCTGATACTGGCGGGCATGCTCTGTGCGGGAGGCGTGTGGGCTCTCACCCGGCGCCACCTCCGGCGGGCCGAGTGGCCTCGTGAGCTGGCCACATGAGCGGCCATCGCGGGCCGGCCCTCCGCGGTCCGTGCCCCAGCTCTCTGGCCTCGCGGGAGGGGGTGCCCAGGCGTGGCGGCCGGAACCCGGCGGAGCCGCCATCACCTGGGCGGGGGCTCTCAGGTCTCCGAGCCGAGGCCCACCGAGGGAGCGTCCGGAGCCCCCCACCGCAGCACGAGTTCACGGACATACCCCAGCATGTGGTACGTGTAGTCCATGCTGCGCCGCACCTGAATGAGCGAGGAGTCGGTGAGCGCGTGGAGCGAGGCAGCGACGCTCTCCCGGGTCAGGCCTCGCTCCTGGGCCGCGAGCTCGATGCGCTCGAAGGTGAGCTCTCCGGGCAGAGCGGCCAGGTGCCGGAGCATCGCCTGCTGATCGGCCGTCAGCATGTCGTAGCTCCAGCGGACGCTGTGAGTCAGCTCTCGCTGATGGGGCAGCCCCAGCTCCCTCCGTTGTCGCAGGACCTGCTCGGCGGGATTGCCCCGCAGAAGGGTTTCCAGCGGAACCGAACGCGTCCACTGGGCCGCGAACTCGATGGCCAGTGGCATGTTGTCGAGCATGGCGCACAGTTTCGTCACGGCGGGGATCTGGTCCGTCAGGTCGAACGAGGGGCAATCCGAGTGAACGCGCCGCAGGAACAGATCAACCGAAGCCGGGTGCCGCGCGGAGGTTGCTGCATCCAGCGGGCCGACCTCCCGGTTCCGGCAGGCCGGAGCGCCGACCGGCCGCCGGGAAGTGATCAGGAGCGCGACCCCCGGGCACTCGCTCAGCAGCCGCAAGGCCAGCTGTGTCAGAGGTTCAAGCAAGTGCTCGGCGTTGTCGATCAGCACAAGCATGTTCGGGCGGAACGCTTGTTCCGGCCACGGTGCGGCACGGTCGGCCTCGCCCGCCCGGCGCACGGTCTCCATCACTTCGGGGATGAGCGCGGTCAGGCGCCGCTCGGAATCCCGGGCGGTCCGGGTCAGCTCACCGGCCGGAAACACCAATACGCCGTCACGGAAGTCCCCGCGGAGACGTTGGGCAACGGCGAGCGCCAGCCGGGTCTTCCCCACCCCGCCCGGCCCTGTAAGAGCGACACAGCGATGGGCGCGCAGGGCGCCGCAGATTTGTTCCTCGTCCTCCTCGCGGCCCAGCAGGGGATCCGGGTCGGGAGGGGGACCGATCCACTGTCCCTGTCTGCCGCGTGCCGCGGGGTTCAGTTTCGTGCCACGGCCACCCGCCCACACCCTGTCCAGCCAGGAAGGAACCGAGTGCGAGGATGCGCTGTCCGTTTGCTCCGCCGTTCCAATCGCGGAAAGCAGCAGGTCGGTCGTGGAGCGCCGGGGGTTGCGGATGGTCCCCGTCTCCAGGTTACGGATCGTTCGCACGCTCACCCCGGACCTCTCGGCGAGCTTCTCCTGGGACCAGCGCAAGAGCTCGCGGCGCGTCGCGAGGTAGGCGCCGAGCGTTTGGCCGTTCGTGGGGTCCACTAAGTGGTCGAAGACGTCCGCACTGTGAGGAGACGGAAGAGGCGACTGGCCCGGGCCGGCGTAACCGGCGACGGTGGCCCGGGCGTGGTGGGCAGACACCTGCGAGGGAACCGGCGTCGTACCTGGAAGGTGATAAATTTTCACGGGTACTCCTCGACTGAGGCTCGTAACGCGTCGGGTACACGCGTGTCCTGTCGTGGCAAGCCTTGGCGTCGGCTGTTACCAGGCGTTCGGGCTTTCGGTGTTCTCCTGCACGGCGGGGTGAGCGCGCATGGACGGCGAGCAAGCGTGGGGTGTCGGCGGGGCCCGGCACTGAGAAGGGGAGCAGCGGCACCCGGTAACGGTCTTCGCTGTATGGCGGGTTACGCGCGCGGGACCGTTCCGGGGCCGTGCGGCCTTGGCGCCTGCTGTCGCACCGTTTCGCGAGGCCGATGAGGTAGTTCGAGGTGTTCCGACGGGGCAGGTGAATCACCCCTTTCCTGTCACCGGCCCGGCGGGGGTGCCCGGTGGACCGCCACCAGATGGTGGTCTCGCGGGAAGGGGAGGACGCGGTCACGATTCTCTCCCTGGCGGTTCGTGAACTCTGAGCTGCGGCATTCCCTGTGGGAATGCATGGATGCGGGGCCCAACAGGCCACGAGGAATACTTTCAGCCAGGATCCCAGTGCTCCGGCCGGGCCTTCCGGGGTGAGTCATCCAGCCACGCTCTCCTTGATCGGTCACGTGATCGACACAGAGCTTCGCAGTAGCTTCCCTTTTAGTCAAGAAGTTCCGGCAGTTGGGCATGGACGAGTGAAACTGCGGCATGGATGCGAGGCGGGGGCCGGCGCCTCCGTCCCGTGGGCGGGTGTTGGCCGCTTCCATGCCCCCCGGGCGAGCTTCTCCAGCGGCTCTCGACGTAGCGGAAAATGCGCGTTCCCAGCGCTCACCCTTGAGTGGGCAGGTTTTCGCAGCTCCTTTCCCGGGGAGAGCCGGTTTGTGCTGCGGTGATATGGAGAAGCTACGCTGCCGATACAGGGTCCGGGCATCGTGTTCCCGATGTCCGTATGCTCTGCGCAGCTTGGGAACAAGGGCAGTCGCGATGGCGTACTGCACGGGTTTCCCGGGTCTCCGAACATGAGCGGTGGACGACCGGCCCGGTCTGTTGACGTGGCGTCGCAGTTCGTGATCTTGCCCTGGACAGCTCGGCTCTGAACGCATGCTGCCCGCGGTCCTGAGTGATCATTTCTGTTCTCTGCGAACGATCGAGCCGGAGCCACGGGTTTGCTCAACGATACGACGTTGCTGCTCGACATCGGCGGGGTCCCTCGTTCGGATCGAGCGGCCGGCTGATAGGAGACGCCGGGTCGGCCTGGTCACGGCCGGGTGGAGCCATGGCAGGGCCGGCCGGGGTGAGCTGGGCGGTGCCTCTGAGCAGCCCAAACGTCGTGCGGTCGGCCGGTGTCGCCGCAGGCGTCAGGGCGGGCACCTCTCGTGTCATGTACCTTGTCAAACTTCTCGGTGCCGCCCTATGCTCTGCGGGGAAAGCGCTTTCCATGGTTCTTGTGCCGGTGGAGCGTCCTTCGCGGTGCGCGCCGCGGGGCGTGTACGAGCCGCCGCCGGTCCGGAGCAGCCCACACCGGGATACACCCCGCCGCACAGCGCGCGCTGCGATCCAGCCGCGTCGGTGACAAGCAGCACGACTTCCCGCAGCGGGCGGTGCGACGCGCTGCCGCACCGGGCGGACGACGACCGCGCGTGCGGCAGGCAGTGGCAGCACCCGGTATTCGACGACGAATGGGAAGAATACGCATGAGGAAATCAGTAGCCGCGCGGCTCTGTGCCGCGGCGGCCGCATCGGCCCTGGCCGCCACCGGTCTGGTGGTGTCCATGTCCGGGGCGTCGGCGGTATCCGCCGGCGCCACGGGCTACGCGACCCAGAACGGAGGGACGACCGGGGGTGCGGGCGGGCAGACCGTCCGGGCGACCACCGGGACCGCGATCCACCAGGCACTGTGCACCCGGGCCAGCAGCAGCACCCCGATCATCATCGAGGTCGAGGGCACCATCAACCACGGCAACACCAGCAAGGTGTCGGGCCCCAGCTGCAACACCGCCGACGACAAGATCGAGCTCAAGCAGATCAGCAATGTCACGCTCATCGGCGTCGGCCGCGGGGCCGTCTTCGACCAGCTCGGCATCCACATTCGTGAGGCCAACAACATCATCATCCGGAATGTGACCGTCCGGAACGTCAAGAAGTCCGGCTCGCCCACCTCCAACGGCGGCGACGCCATCGGAATGGAGAAGGACGTCCGCAACATCTGGGTCGATCACACCACCCTTGAAGCGTCGGGCGGGGAATCGGAAGGCTACGACGGACTCTTCGACCTCAAGGACAACACCCAGTACGTCACCCTGTCCTACAGCATCCTGCGCAACTCGGGCCGTGGCGGCCTCATCGGGTCCAGCGAGAGCGACCGCTCGAACGGCTTCATCACCTTCCACCACAACCGGTACGAGAACATCGGGTCCCGGGCGCCCCTGCTGCGCGGCGGCGTGGCGCACATGTACAACAACCACTACGTCAACCTGGAGAACTCCGGGATCAACTCCCGTGCCGGCGCGCGCGCCAAGGTGGAGAACAACTACTTCAAGGACTCCAAGGACGTCCTGGGCACCTTCTACACCAACGAGATGGGCACCTGGCAGGTCAGCCGCAACATCTTCGACAACGTGACCTGGTCATCCCGGGGCAACCAGAACTACCCCGCCGGGCCGAATCCCACCTCCACCACCAGCGTCTCCATCCCCTACTCCTACAGCCTCGACGACCCGAGCTGCGTGCCCGCCGTCGTGGCCGCGACCGCCGGTGCGAACACCGGGATGAAGGTCTCCGACGGCAGCTGCACCCCGCAGAACCCCGGTCCCGACCCGGATCCCACCGACCCGCCGACCGACCCCAGCGGGCCCAACCTCAGCATCGGCGCCGGCGCCGACGGCTCCAGCAAGGCGAGTGGCACCAGCTACGGCAATGTGATCGACGGTGACATGGGCAGCTACTGGTCACCGAGCGGGTCGACCGGCTCCATCTCGGTCAAGTGGAGCAGGCCCACCACTGTCTCCTCGATCAATATCCGGGAGGCGTCGGACGCCGTCGGCAACATCCGCTCCTGGCGGGTCATCGACCACCACGCCAATACCGTCCTGGCCACCGGCACCGGAGCGGGCGTCATCTCCTTCTCCCCGGTCACCCTGGAGAAGATCAGGTTCGAGATCACCGGCTCCAACGGGACACCCAAGGTCGCCGAGTACGAGACCTACGCACCGTAGCGGCGACGCGCGCCGGGCGGTGAGTACCGCCTGACGCCAAGCCCCGGGAGCGGGGGCCGTCCACACGACGGCCCCCGCTCCGCACGCGCGGACCGTTCACCAGCTCGGAGAAGGCCACGGCGGCGTTATCGGCTGTCATGACGCGCAGGCGCCATCGCCCGTGAGAGGGATGCGCGGCCGTTCTTGCGTGCGGCGTGCTTCGCCGCGCGAGTGGCAGAAAAGGTGGGCTTCTTGTCGTTGCGGACATCGTGGCACCCGCGAAGGATGAGGGCCATGACGCCACGATCCCTGCTGCTCCCCGTCTTCGACGGCGTGCAGAGTCTCGACGTGACCGGCCCCGTGGAGGTGTTCGCGGGGGCGGGACGCCACAGCGGTGACCCCTACGAGATCCGCACCGCCTCGCTCGGCGGCGGGCCCGTCCGCACCTCCAGCGGGCTGACCCTCGTCCCCGACTGCGACCTGGCGGCGGTGGACACGCCGCACACCCTGCTCGTGCCGGGCGGCGAGGGGACCAGACGGCCCGAGCCCGGTCTGGTCGACTGGCTGCGGGAGCACGCCGGGCGGGCCGAGCGCATCGTCTCCGTGTGCAGCGGCGCGCTGCTGCTGGCCGCCGCCGGACTGCTCGACGGCCGCCGGGCGACGACACACTGGGCGCTCTGCGACCACCTGGCCAGGACGTACCCCGCGGTGCACGTCGATCCTGATCCGATCTTCGTCCGGGACGGCAAGGTCGCCACCTCCGCCGGGGTCACCGCCGGCATCGATCTCGCCCTGGCCCTCGTCGAGGAGGACCACGGCCGGGATACCGCGCTCGCCGTGGCCCGCTATCTCGTCGTGTTCCTCCGGCGTCCCGGCAACCAGGCGCAGTTCAGCGCCCAGCTCGCCGCCCAGACCGCCCGGCGCGAACCGCTGCGGGAGGTCCAGCAGTGGATCACCGAGCACCCCGACGGTGATCTGTCCGTCGAGAGCCTGGCCGAACGCGCCTGCCTGTCGCCGCGCCACTTCGCCCGTGCCTTCCAGGCGGAGACCGGCACCAGCCCGGGCCGCTACGTCGAGCGCGTCCGCCTGGAGCACGCCCGGCGCCTCCTGGAGGACACGACGGACGGCGTCGAACAGATCTCCCGCGCCTGCGGATACGGCACCCCGGAGGCGATGCGCCGGGCCTTCGTCAAAGCGCTGGGCACCGCCCCGGCCGAGTACCGCCGGCGCTTCCACCCGGCCACCACCCCCTGACATCGCCCCCGGAAGGGTTTCCCATGCAGATCGCCATCGTTCTCTTCGACCGCTTCACCGCACTGGACGCGGTCGGCACCTACGAGATGCTGTGCAACATCCCCGGCGCCGAGACGGTCTTCGTCGCCGAGCGGCCCGGCCCGGTACGCAACGACCGGGGCGGCCTCACGCTGATCGCCGAGAAGCCACTGGCCGGGGTGACGGCCCCGGATGTCGTCGTGGTGCCCGGCGGGCCGGGCCAGGTCGCCCTCATGGACAACGAGGAACTGCTCGACTGGCTGCGCACCGTCCACGTCACCAGCACCTGGACGACCTCGGTGTGCACGGGGTCGCTGCTGCTCGCCGCGGCCGGCCTGCTGGAGGGCCGGCGTGCCACGTCGCACTGGCTGGCGCTCGACGACCTCGCCGCCTACGGTGCCGAGCCCACCGGCGAGCGCGTGGTGACCGACGGCAGGATCATCACGGCCGCGGGGGTGTCCGCGGGAATCGACATGGGGCTGACTCTGGTCGGCGAGATCGCCGGCGACCAGTACGCGCAGATGGTCCAGTTGGGCACCGAGTACGATCCCCAGCCGCCGTACGACGCGGGCTCGCCGCGGAAGGCGCCCGCCGAGGTCGTCGATACGCTCCGTGCCATGAAGGAGTCGATACTCCGCTGACACCCGGCCGCGCCCGGGATCCGGGCCGATGAGGAGACTTCGTGGCCGGGCCGGGACGGCCCCGCCGGAGAACCCGCCGGCCGCACAAGGTTTGACCCCGGACCGAGCGGATACCGGAAGAAGTTCCGGTCGTTTTCCGGTGCGCCGCGGGCGGGGCCGATCCGGCCTTCTCCTGCTCAACGCCTGGTCGGGAGAAGCTTTGACCGGGCCGGGCCAAACCGTTGACGACCCGGCTCCGGGCACCTTAAGGTCCCTGAAACATTCCGGTAATCCTCCGAAAACTTTCGGAGCCGCGATCGAATGAGGGACCTCTGATGAGATCCGTCCGCATCGTCACCTTCGCTCTCGCCGCCGCGCTGGCCGTTCCGCTGGCGACGTCGACGGCAACGGCCAAGCCGTCCGCCGACCACGAGGCCGCGCCTCACTCCAACGCCAAGTTCGACCGCCTGCGCTGGGCCGCCCCCGAGGGGTTCTTCATAGGCTCCGCGGCGGCCGGCGGCGGCCACCACCTCGAACAGGACTACCCGGACCCCTTCACCTTCGACAAGAAGTACCGGAAGATCCTGGGCCAGCAGTTCAACTCGGTCTCCGCCGAGAACCAGATGAAGTGGGAGTTCATCCACCCCGAGCGCGACCAGTACCGCTTCGAGGAGGCCGACGCCATCGTCGAGTTCGCCCAGCGGAACCGCCAGGCCGTGCGCGGGCACACCCTCCTGTGGCACAGCCAGAACCCCGACTGGCTGGAGGAGGGCGACTTCACCAAGGAGGAACTGCGCGCCATCCTCAAGGACCACATCGACACGGTCGTCGGCCGCTACGCCGGCAAGATCCAGCAGTGGGACGTGGCCAACGAGATCTTCAACGACCAGGCCGAGCTGCGCACCGAGGAGAACATCTGGATTCGTGAGCTCGGCCCGGAGATCGTCGCGGACGCCTTCCGCTGGGCCCACGAGGCCGACCCCGAGGCCAAGCTGTTCCTCAACGACTACAACGTCGAGGGCATCAACGCCAAGAGCGACGCCTACTACGAGCTCGCCCAGGAGTTGCTGGAGCAGGGCGTGCCGCTCCACGGGTTCGGCGCCCAGGGCCACCTGAGCACCCGCTACGGTTTCCCGGGCGACCTGCAGCAGAACCTGCAGCGGTTCGCCGACCTCGGTCTGGAGACCGCCATCACCGAGATCGACGTCCGCATGGACCTCCCGGCGAGCGGCAAGCCCACCAAGGAGCAGCTGCGGCAGCAGGCCGACTACTACCAGCAGGCGCTGTCGGCCTGCCTGGCCGTGAACGACTGCAACTCCTTCACCATCTGGGGCTTCACCGACAAGTACTCGTGGGTGCCGGTCTTCTTCGAGGGTGAGGGCAGCGCCACGGTCATGACGGAGAGGTTCGTCCGCAAGCCTGCCTTCTTCGCCCTGCAGTCCACCCTGAAGGAGGCGCGCACGCGCTGAGTCCCGTCCTCCGCCCGCGGCGACAGGCCGCGGGCGGGGTGACCAAGCCCGCCGTTCCGCTCACGACGCCGCCGCCCGGTGAGGGCATCGGCAGCCGTGTCCGCCCAGGCGGAACGTGCCGGCCGGATCCCGCCCGATCATCCCGATCGGGCGGGATCTCGTCGTACCGAGGCCGGTCCGGCCGGTTCCGCCGACGGACCCGGGCGCCGCTCATCAGGAGCTCCCTGAGACGCCCGCGTATGAAGCTGAGCGCGGTGGCCATGGCCCGTCCAGCCGTCCCGGCGTTGACTGAGCCGCATGACAACGAACAACCTCTCCCGCTCCCCGCAGTCGCACGAAGCCGTCGGCCCGTCCAGGACCGGCCCGGCGACGACGCTGGTCGTCGGCGGGACCGGCAAGACCGGCCGCCGCGTCGTGGAACGGCTCACCGCCCGGGGACTGCCGGTGCGGTCCGGATCCCGGTCCGGGCAGCCGCCCTTCGTATGGGAGGACCCCGCGACTTGGGACGCCGCACTGGAAGGGGTCGGCTCCGTCTACCTCACCTACTACCCCGATCTGTCCTTCCCCGGGGCGGCCGACGCCATCGGCGCCTTCTCCCGCCACGCGGTCGCGCGGGGCGCGCGACGCCTGGTGCTGCTGTCCGGCCGCGGCGAGGAGGGCGCGTGGGTCTGCGAGGACAGGGTCAAGGAGTCCGGCGCCCAGTGGACCGTCGTCCGCTGCGGCTGGTTCAACCAGAACTTCGACGAGGGCTTCTTCCGGGACTCCGTCCTGGCCGGCGAACTCTCCCTGCCCACCGGGGACGCCGTGGAGGCGTTCGTCGACGCCGGGGACATCGCCGACGTCGTCGTCGCGGCGCTCACCGACGACCGGCACACCGGCCGCACCTACGAACTGTCCGGACCGCGGCTGCTGAGCTTCGGGGAGGCCGCCGCCGCGCTGTCCGAAGCCACCGGCCGGGAGATCCGGTACGTCCGCGTCACCGCAGAGGAGTTCCGCGCCTTCCTGGCGGAACACGGCCTCCCCGTCGACTTCGCCGACCTGTTCACCGCCATCCTGGACGGCCGCAACGCCCACCTGGTGAACGGCGTCGAGGAAGTCCTCGGCCGCAAGCCGAAGGACTTCGCCGCCTACGCCCGCGACGCGGCCGCCGCCGGGGCGTGGAAGCCCTGACGGACCGCCGGCCCCCGGACCGGCCATGGTCAGCCCCGGGCGGGGAGCATCATGGGGGAGTGCGGGCCCGCCCGCGCTCACCCGCCCCGCGACGCCCCTCCCGGACCGCCCGGGCGGGCGCGGGGGAACACCGAAGGAGGCCCGCAGGCCGATGGATGCCCTCACCGCCCTCCTCGACGGCCCCAAGGCGCGGGGCGCGTTCCTGCTCAAGTCGGTGTTCAACCCGCCCTGGTCGATGCGGGTCGAGGACCGGGCACCGATCTCCCTCGTCACCCTCACGCGCGGCCGGGCATGGGTGATACCCGCCCGGGGCGGTGCCACCCCGCTGGGCGTCGGGGACGTCGCGGTGCTGCGCGGCCCCGACCCCTACACGCTGGCCGACGCCCAGAACACACCGGCACGGATCGTCGTAGGTCCCGGCCAGCAGTGCAGCACGGTGGACGGCGCGGAGGTCACCGAGTCCACCGTGCTGGGGGTGCGCACCTGGGGCGAGACTCCAGGGCCGGACGCCGCCGTGCTGCTCAGCGGCACCTACCAGGCCCCCGGAGCGGTCGGCCGCCGGCTGCTGAACGCTCTGCCCGCCCTGCTGGTCAGCCCGGCCGGGCCGGGCACCGCCGCCCTCGTCTCGCTGCTCGCCGACGAGATCGACCGGGAGGAGCCGGGGCAGGAACTCGTCCTCGACCGCCTGTTGGACCTGCTGTTCGTCACCGTGCTGCGGGCCTGGCTGGCGGGCCCGGGCACCGGGGTCCCCGCCTGGTACCGGGCGCAGTCCGACCCCCTGGTCGGCCCGGCGCTGCGGCTGCTCCACGAGCACCCGGCCCGGCCGTGGTCCGTGCAGTCGCTGGCCCGCGAGGTCGGCGTCTCCCGCGCGAGCCTGGCGCGGCACTTCTCGGAGGTGGTGGGAGAGCCTCCGATGTCCTACCTGGCGAACTGGCGCCTCACCCTCGCCGCCGACCTCCTGCGCGACCCGGATCTCACGGTCGCCGCCGTCGCCCAACGCGTCGGCTACGGGAACGCGTTCGCGTTCAGCGCCGCGTTCAAGCGGATACGCGGCATGAGCCCCACCGAGTACCGCGCCCGCCCCGCCCCGACCGGCCCCCATTCGGCCGGCACCGCGCCGGGCACGGTGATCCTGCCGGGGTGAAGGGCCGCTGCCTCAGTGCGGGGAGGGGGTGGTGAGCCGAAGCGCGCCCGGCAGTACCAGGCATTATTGAGCGCCTGAGGACGTAACGGCTGGAGGCGGCGGCCTCGCCCATGCCGCGAGGGCCGAGGCTGCCGTCAACGGCGGTCTCGGTGCCCAGGTCGACGTACTGCTGCCCGCTGTAGGAGGGGTGGCGCCGCAGACGCTCCACGCTGAGGCGGAAGCCGGGATGTCATGCGTGGCGCCATCGTCGTTTTCCGTGCGGTTGGCCGGATGGTCCTCCAGACGTTGCGGGCTCGTGGCCGGTGCGTCGGCCTATGCCACGTGCCAAGTGGTGTGGGCACCTGCCTTGAGGGAGGCTATGAAGACCTTCCAGCCGCCTGCAGGGACGACAAGTGCCCCCTGGGAACGGTCCTTGCTGTCCCCGATTGCGATCAGCCCGTCCTCGGTCAACTGGGTCTCCACGCAGTTTCCGCTGCCCCCATTGGAGTAGCTGGATTTGCGCCAACGCTCGTTCGGCAACCCGTATCGCATGTTTTCAGCTCCTGCGTTCGTAGTCTGCTGTGAGACCAGCGATGAGTTTCATCGAATCGGGGGAAGACAACGCCTGTGTTCGGAGGTGCTCCGCTGCGATCCGGTAGGGCTCCAGGCCAGCCTCTTCCTCGATGAAGATCCTACTCTCCTTCTGCTCCAGGAAGCCGATGTCCATGTTCGCCGGAGCCGGGTAGGTGAAGAGTCGGAAGCTGCCGTCGGTGCCGGCATGAGCTCCCATGGTGCTGGGGATGACCTGGATGGACAGACGCGGAGGGTCGTTGAGCGCGGCGAGCTTACGCAGCTGCCCTGCCATCACCTGTGGACCGCCGACTTGACGGCGCAGTACGGCTTCGTCGAGGACACAGATGATGCGGGGTGCGTCTTCGTGGCGGAGGAGCTGTTGTCGTTCCATGCGAATCTCAACAGCTGTCTCGACGGGCTGTGAGTGGGGAGGCGGAAAGCCGCAGATGACGGCACGGGCATAGTCCTCCGTCTGGAACAGGCCGGGAACGACGATGGCCTCGTACTCGAAGATCCGAGAGGCGGTGGACTCCAGCTCGATCAGCTCTTGGAGCTTCGGCACCAAGATGTCACTCCGCCGTTGCCACCATCCTCGCTGGCGGCTGGTGCGGTTGAGCGCCAGAAGGCCGGTGCGGAAGCGGTCTTCAGTGACTCCGTAGAGATCGAGCAACGCCACCAGTTCCAGGCGGTTGAGCCCAGTCTTCCCTGCTTCCAAGCGACTGATCTTCGTGTCGCTGGCGTCGATGGCCTCAGCGGCGTCGAGCTGCGAGATCTGGGCCTGCTCCCGAAGGCGGCGCAGTTCCATGCCCAGTCGCATCCTGCGCACGGTTGTGACCGGTCGTCCCACGTTTCCTCCACTTCAAATCAACACCTCAGTCTGCCCGAGGTGTTGCGGCCGCAGGGGAGCGCGCCGAATCGAACAGTGCTTCGCAGGCTGACGTTTCGCAGACTTGCGACTCGACGACTTGCGCGATGGTGATCGCGTCGTTCAGTCTGAGTTGTGATGGCACGCACACAGTGTGTAATCGCATGTCTTTCCGGCGTGCCCTGTTCGGGGTGTGCTCTGCTCCGTGACTGGAGGCTTCTCCATGACTGTTAGCGCGCGGCTTGTCGAGGACCGGTACGGCTGCGCGTGGGGGATAACGGCCGAGGTGCGGGAGGTCAGGCACTGGCGGCGCGAGGTCGGCGCGGTGGTGGCCGGGCTGGGCGGTGACCGTGGTGCGGTGCAGGTGGCACAGCTGGGGGTCACGGAGCTGCTGGCGAACGTCTGCCGGCACGTGGAGGACCGGTTGTGCCGGCTGGAGGTGCGGCGGACGGGGGAGCTGGTGCGTGTGTCGGTGGCCGACCGGTCCCGGCAGGTTCCCGCTGTGCTGGTCCAAGGCGCAGACGCGGAAAGCGGGCGAGGCCTGTGGCTGCTGCGCGAGATCACCCACGCCCTGGGCTACGACTGCACCCCGGAGGGCAAATGCGTCTGGTTCACCGTCCCTCTCGCCACCACCTGACCGGCATGCGAACGAATCCAACGATGCCGATGGCCTATCGCGCCGAAGCCATTGCCTACTGCGTCGAGCCCCACCCCGGAATGTTCCACCTCGGAGACAGCTACGCCCTCCGGCCGGACGCGGTGCAACAGTGGGCGGCGGACCGGGCGGCACACATCGCCGCGAGTCTCGGCGCTCACCACGCCGGTACCGCCTGTCAGTTCCTCGCCTGGGCCCGCCACGTCACAGCCGACCACACGGGAGAACTTCTGCAGGCCGGCCACTCCGTCACCTACACCCACACGGACAGCGACTGCCTCTGGCAGCTCGCCCTCCGTCCCGTCCCCGAACACCATCCCCGTTCACTTGCCCCCTTACGGAACGGCGCCTCGTCGTGAGCCACCGACAGCCGTCAGTGGCCACCAACAGGAGCAGCCTTCCGGGACGTCCGCCGCTGAACACCGTCACGTCCGGCGGCGGACGGACGCCGACCACCGCGCCAGGCACCGCACACGTTCCGCCACGCAGACTCCCCGGGGCTCCCCACCTCCTCCGCTCCCATCACCCGAAAGACATCCGATGTTCTCCCGCCGCCGCCCTGCCGCCCGGACTATCCGACGGGCGGCAAACTGGATCAGCGAGCCCGACACCCAGCCTCACGCGGCACCTCCCACCTACCGCATGACCTGCGACCTCTGTGGCGCCACCTCCCACACCAGCGTCGAGTTCGGCACCGTCCACGACTGGCAGCGCCACCACGCCCCCCAGCACACCCAGCACCACACCTACACACAGACGATTACCCGCCCTTGGCACGCCTGGAGACAGCAGGACTCCTGCGCGTGACGCGCCGCGCCCTCCGGTAATGCGTAATGCCCCGGGCCCGGGCCGGATTTGGCCGTGTCGCTTCGGCATCCAGCAGTGGCGGCGCACCACGCGGGACGGACCGCGAGACGGCCGGGCGCCCGAGTGGCTGGGCGCACGCGAACCGCCGAGAGTCGGTAGATTGGCGGCTATGCCTCGATCCGTGCAGTGTGTGTCCGTCAAGGGGTATAAGTCGATCGCTGCCGTCGACCTTCACCTCGGCGCGCTCACCGTGCTTGTGGGCCCCAACGGTGCCGGAAAGAGCAACTTCATTGAGGCGGTGGAACTGCTGGGTCGCATCGCCGACGAAGACCTCCGCATGGAAGTGGGACTTCGCGGGGGAGCCGAGGCCGTGCTGCACGAAGGGGCGAAACCGCCCGCTCGGATCGAACTGCGGGCCGAAGCCGTCGAAGACAGCCTGGTGAATTCCTACGAGGCCGTATTGGTTCCCGCAGCCCAAGGAGAGCTGATCTTTGAACGGGAGGTCGTGGAGTTCCATGACAAGTCCCGTTCTGGGCACCCCTGGAAGCGCATTATCGGGCAAGGACACAGGGAGTCGCATCTCAGAGAAGTGGCCGAGCAGGGTCCCCCGGGAGAAGGGGGAGTCGCATGTCACACCCTGTCGATACTGCGTGGTTGCCGGGTGTACCACTTTCACGACACCACACGGAACGCCCCCGTGAAGCAGGCCGCCTACGTTACCGACGCAGAGGCGTTGCACCCCGACGCGAGTAGCCTCGCCGCCTTCCTGCTGCGTCTGCGGGAAGAGCACACGACGGAGTACAGGAGCATTGTCAGTACCGTTCAGTCGGTCGCGCCGTTCTTCCGTGACTTCATTCTGTCCGAGGACAGTTCTGGACGCGTGCGGCTGCGATGGAAGCAGATCGGTTCTGACACGGTGTTTCCTGCCGAAGCTCTTTCTGACGGTACGCTGCGTTTCATCTGCCTCGCCACGCTGCTGCTCCAGCCGGCTCCGCCCGCACTGCTGGTGCTCGACGAACCTGAGCTGGGTCTGCACCCGTTCGCCCTCACGATCCTCGCCGAGATGCTTCGAGCAGCCACGCACCGAAGCCAGATCCTGGCCGCAACGCAGTCCGTGACCCTTGTGGACGAGTTCGAACTCAACGAACTCGTCGTCGCGGAGCGCCTCGACGGAGCCACGAAGCTCCACCGTCCCGACCCGGAGACGCTGGCGGCGTGGCTCGAGGACTATGCACTCGGAGATCGACGGGCGGCCCGGCGGAACAGGGCCGTCCACAGGAAGGGTTCGCCGAAGCCCGGGGACTGCGGTGGCTCGTCGTTCATGCGGCGCAGCTCGATCTCCTCCAGGTCGGAGAAGATGTGGCGCAGGGCCTCGGGGGTGTAGCCGAGGCCACCGTGGAGGCGGTTCTGCCGGTAGAAGTCGGCGTCGGGGAGTTCGGACCCCATGGCACCGGCGGCGAAGCAGGTGAGGGCGAAGTGACCGCCGGGGGCGAGTAACCGATCGAGCAGGGCGAGGTAGCTGATGCGGCGGTGCGGTGGCAGGTGGTGGAAGCACCCGGAGTCGTAGATCAGTTCGTAAGGGCCGGACAGACCGGCACCGACAGGGCCGAAGGCGTCACCGCAGTGGAACTGGACCGTGCCTCCGGCCTCCCGCGCGCGTTCCTCCGCCCAGGCGATGGCGGTCGGAGGCAGGTCAACGGCGTCCACGTCGAAACCCGCCGCGGCGAGGTGGAGGGCGTTCCGGCCCGGCCCGCAGCCCAGGTCGAGCGCACGGCCCGCGGCGATCAGACCGCGGTCCAGGTAGGAGAGCAGACTCTCGTCGGGCTTCGCCACGAAGAACGGCACCGGCTTGGACCGGTCCGCGTAGAACTGGTCCCACCACGAGGCAGCGTCGTCCGTCCAGCGGTCGGCCTCCGGAGCGAACAGGCCGTCCAGCAGCTTGAGTACATCGTCCACCGTGCGGATGTTCCGGTCCATCCGGCCCCCTTTCCCCATCGGGCGATCGTAGGCCCGGACACGCCAAACAGCCAGGTCAGGCCCTGTTCCAGGCAGCCGCTGACGGCGCTGTGAAGCTGCGGTAGGAGGGGCGGGCCCTGCAAGGCCCGGGTATGTCGGCGGACGTCCGCGCACCCGCCTGAAGGACCGTCACGGGGCGCCTCCGGGGCGCGCCGGACCGGCTTCCCGGACGACTTGGTAGCTGCCGCAGACGGACATCCACTCACTCGGTCTTCCCGGTAGGCTTCTCCGAACCGGTTGTGCTGGGCGGCGGCCTTGGCGGTTCAAGCCCACGGAGAAGCGGTAATCGGTTGGCGGAGCGCAACGTTGAGACCTGTGGAGTGTCTGTTCCGGCTCAAGGATCCGGCTGGTCCCACACCGTGTTGCTACTTGAGAGCCGGGGCGCCGCGCGGTGGTGACGGGCGCCGAATGGGCTGAGTTCGAAGACCAAACGCCCCAACGCGACGAGGGCGCCCTGCCCGAAGACGAAGATCAGCCACCACCCGTAGTTCCAGTACCAGTTCTCGGTCCAGGGCTGTGTGATCACCAGCGTCCCGATGAGGTGCGAGACGGTGATGAAGACGCCCCTGCGACGCTGTCGGGGGTAAAGAAGTGGCAGCATCGTCCAGAGCACTGAGACCAGTACTAACCCGGGGGCGAAGAAGGGGACGACGGACATCGTGGACCTCGCATTCCGAGGAGTGCAGTCCGACCACGGTCGCACCGGCAGGTCCGCGATACCATCTCGGCGGCGTATCGCCCGAAGCACGATGCGATCCGGGCAGGCCAGGGCGTGAAGGCGTCGACCGGGTGACGGCCACCGTGCCGAGAGGCTGAAAGCCCGGCGAGCGCTTCCTGGGCGAGCCTGCCTTCACCCTCACCGAGGAGCCATCCCCACGTGCGCGCACCGGGAACAGGCCGACCGGACCGAAGGAGGGCACGGTAGCCCGCGCCGTGCTGCATCTGGCTTGAGGTCCGGGGCCATCGCCTGTCCGCCTTCCGCAAGTGGCTTCGGTCCGGCTGAACCTGGGGAGGAAGCTGCCCGGATGGCCTGTCTCGGGGCGTGATTACGCAGACTCACCCACGACACCCGCCTCCAGGCACTCGACCACCTGCGCATCGACGCCACCGTCCTGGAGGTCTCCCGGCAGACCGACTCCGTCGTGCGCGTCACCCGGGCCGGGGACGCAGTCACCCGTGCGCTGGACGAGGCGGGCGCCATCACCCTGGACTCCGCGCTGCCGCAGGAGGTCGCCGAGCGGGTACTGCCGGGCATGTGCCGTATCGCCCTGGAAGTCGCGTGGCTGCCACCCGCTCGGCACCGGCTGCGTGAGGCAGGTCTGCCCCACCTCGCTGTCGAGCGGGAGATCGGCAAGGCCCGCAAGATCACCGACCTCGCCCCCATGGCCCTCGCAGACCCGGGCGAGGTCACCGTTGCCGGGGCCCGCATGAGTCCCGGCGACGCGCTGGCCGCCATCGTCCGGCACCACGGGGAGGACGCCCGGGAGCTGATCAGGCTGTGCAACGAAGCCACCCACCGCATCCATACGCCGGTCGGGGACCGGCGGGACCTGGTCCGGCGGACCGAACGGCTCGCCAAGGCGGTGGCGAACCGATGACCACGACCGCCACGACCGCCGCGACCTGCTCATCGCCTCCGACCGGCTGCTCACCCCTCCGCCAGAAGCTCCCTCGGCTATCGCACCCGGCCTGCGCGCGCGAGCTGCCGCAGTCCTGCTGCGGCTCGCCCTGGAGCGGACCATGAACGACTTCTGGCAGGCCGTCAGCCCTCGCATGACCCGCAACTGCCGCACTCGGATGCAGTGTCTGGAGTGGTACATCACTCCCACCGTGGCCCGGCAGTGGTACGCGGTCCGGTCGGGGTTGAGCGCCGCCTGCCACCACCACACCTACGATCTCCCGCCCACCTGCGCCGAGGTCCGTGCCTGGCATCAGGACGTCACCGGACTCCTGCGAGTCCTGCCCCGAGCGATGCGACAAGGAATCGTGGGCGGGATGACTCACGTATGAGGAGCGGACCAGCCCACGAAACGCAGTGTGGGCATGAGGCGAAAGAGAACGAAGGCTACGACGGGCGTCTCGATGTCCTCGTGTGGAAAGTACACGGCGTGCTGGAGCTTTTCCTTGCTCTGCGGAGTTGCTGGCTCCACGGCTGGCCGCCCTGGCTTGTCGAAGGCAGGCCCTAAAGACACGCCGGGACGAGCAGCCAGGTCGCACAGCTGTTGATGACCGCACTCCTCAGCCAGCCGCAGAGTGGTCACGGACTTGCTCATCCGGGGAAGGCCGTTCGGTACCGGGAGAACGAGCCAGGCCATGATGCGCAGATGCCCGGCCCTGCCCTCTGCGGGCTGGATGCCGGCGCGTCTTCTGTTGTGCAGATTGGCCAGGGCGGAGGGCATCTTCGGTACCACGTCGGGCTGGTGGAGAGCCACGTCTCGTTCTCCGTTGTCCCAGCGAGTGTCGTGGACCGTGAGTGAGGGCTTCCCGGGGAGGGCCAAGTCCCATGCCGTGGCGACCCCGGTCGTCTGGACGCCGGAGCAAGTAACGCCGGACTTCGCGACTTGGCCGCCGTCGCACCGCAGGGTGAGGTCTTCCGTGAGTCTCATAGTGTGAGCCGAACCTCCGGGGTTGGGTATCGATTGCGACGTGTAGTGCTTGCTGTCAAACAGAACGTAGCCCCGAAACCGTCCATGTGTACGGGGTTCGAGAAGAGTCGTGGATAGGTCGTGTGCAAAGCGGGCTCGTTGGGGAGTGGGCATGAGTGTGGGGTGTTTGAGTCGAGAGGGTGTGGCAACGCGGTTCGAGTTCGAACTGCGGCTGCTCGGCGAGGGCTCGGTACCATGGGTGTGGGGCGTGCTCCGAGACGAGGCCAACATCAACGGGAGCAGGACGTTCTCGTCCGGGCTCGGGTCACCGGCACGACCGCGTCATACCGTCTGTAGCTAAGCCAAGCACTTCCCCGGCACCGTCAGACTGAGGAAGAGTTGAAGGTTCAAGGCCTCCTGCGGCATTCCGAAGGGTGTTGTGACCCAGGGCTTGGGCGGGTTCCGGGGTGGGTGGTTGGGGCGTGACCGGTTGGGGTGCATAGCAGAGCAGGCGCGGGCTTCGTGATCATTGGGGTGTCGAAGCTGGGGCCCTGCCCCTCGCCAGGCGGAGGTCGGAACGAAGACGAACGAGACCGCGCATTTCCGGCCCCTGCTCGAACCGCTGGACCTGGATGGAGCTCTCGTCACCTTCGACGCCCTGCACTCGGTCCAGGCCAACGTCACCTGGCCGGTCGAGACCAGAACGCCCACTGCACCGCCATGATCAAGCCACTCCAGCCGACCGCCTGCCGGCAGCTTCCCGCCCTGCCCTGGCCTGACATCGCCGTCCAGCACACCGCCTCCTCCACCGGACACGGCCGCCACGAATCCCGCTCCATCAAGACCTGCGGCATCGCCGACGAACTCGGCGGAATCGCCTTCCCTCACGCCCGCCTCGCCCTCCGCATCCACCGACACCGCCGGCCAACCGGCCGACGCGAAACCCACGAGCCGGTCCACGCCGTCACCAGCCTCGACGCCCACCAGGCCACCCCGCCCCAACTCGCCGCCGCGCGCGGCCACTGGACCATCGAAGCCCTGCACCACGTCACAGACGTGACCCACGCCGAGGACGCCTCCACCCCCCACACCGGCACCGGCACCGGCACCGGACCCCGAGCCACGGCCACCTTCCGCAACCTCGCCGATCGGCCCGCTCAAAACCCTCGGAGCCGCCAACATCGCCCAGACCACCCGGGCATCCGCGACCAGCCCGAACGAGCCCTCCCACTCGCGGGCATCATCAACAACCTCGACCCTCAGCGAACTTGATCAAGCCCTGCTTTCGCGGGAGGCCGCACGCAGCAGCCTCAGTTGGCCGATCTCGGTGGCGTTCTTCATGAGCTCGGAGTTCACCCAGGCGGCCATGTGGGCGACGGTGTAGGCGGAGTCGTGGGGCCAGGGGAAGGGGGCGGTGAAGTCGAGGTCCGAGTCGGTGAGTCCGGTGAGGACGGTGAGCCACTCGTCGCGCAGCCCACGCAGCCACGCGATTGCCGGTCCGCCCTCGCCGGGCCAGGCGACATCGGTCCGCTCGCGGGGCGTGCGTCTCTGCGCGTGATCGGTGGCCACGCTCCACCACCACCCGAGGTGCCAGCTGATCCAGCCGATGGTGGGGACCGGAACGGGCTCCGGCTCGGTATCTGCCCAGTCCGGCAGCCACCTGCCCTCGGCATCGGGACGCACCGTCCAGCAGTGGGGAACCGGCTCCCAGAGGAAGTCGTGGGGCTCCAGCCGCTCCAGGTGGTACTCGAACAGGGACCATGTCAGGTCGAACTGCCAGCGCAGCAGCTCGGACCGGGTCGGATTCACGCACCGACCCTCACATGCCGGGCGTGTGCCGGTACAACGAATTCCCGGGAGTTGCCCCCGCTTGGTGTCCTACCGCACCTCGAAGATCACGACTACGCTGAGCCGCCGCGCGATCTTGTGTCCTCCACATGCCGATGACCGGGGGAGGGCTTGTCCGTCGGCGAACCTGGAGTCAGCCCATGACCTCGCACGGCCCTGTCACCCGCGATCTGCTCGTCACCTTCGAGGACGTGCGTTCCAGAACCTTCGCTCGCCTGGACGGGCTCAGCGACGACGAGTACCTGTGGGAGCCCGTCCCCTCGTGCATGACTCTCAGGCCGGCCGCGGACGGGACGTTTCGTGCCGATCCGCGCCCCGCGGGCGATGTCCGTCCGGCACCGTTCACGACGATCGGATGGCGTATGTGGCACATCGGAGCGGACTGTCTGCGCGGCTACGGCCGCTTCTTCGGTGACGACCCGCAGGGGGACGACCGGCATCTGTGGCCGGGCACGGCGGCCGAGGGAGTCCAGGAGCTGGCCGACGACTGGTCCCGTTTCCGCGGTCACATCGAATCCCTCGGCGACGACCGCCTTCTCCAGCCCATGGGTGCCCACGCCGGCCCGTACGGTCATGAGAGCTACCTGGTGCTCGCCCTGCACGCCTTGGACGAAGTCGCTCACCATGGTGCCGAACTCGGTGTCCTTCGCGATCTGTACCTTCACGGCTTCGCCATGAAGCAGCCGGCGGCAGGCCGCGATGAGGGCAGCCCGGCCTCCTGAGGCCGTCGTCGCTTCCTTGCGGTAACCAGTGGATGCAGGGCACGTCACACCCGGTAAGGGAACCATGACGCGGCTCACGGCGTCGGGATCACCGGTGCCGCTGCCGAGAGGGCGGGCGGTGAAGGAAGAGGGGGACGGATGAACGAGTACGCCGTGATGGTGCTGCTGATGGCCGCAGTTCCCGTGCTGATCGGATTGATCGGGCCGCGAAAGCTCTGGTGGCGGTTCTCGGCATGGAAGTACCGCAACCCCGAGCAGCACGTGCCTTCGGACGCCTTCTTTGCGTATCAGCGGGCAGTGTGCTTCGTGGGCGCGGTGGTCATGGTCCTGATGGCGCTGGAGATGGACCGCAACTCGATGGAGAGGAGCATGCGGCACGAGCACCATGAGGTAGGTCACATGCAGTAGCCGTCCCCGCCCGGCCCCCGCCCACCGCCTTCCGGCCGGACCGGGCGCCTCACCGCTCAGTGGGGGATGCCGTCGAGGTGGCGTTCGATGCGGGCAATGGTGGGGGAGTTGTCCGTGAAGTGGTGGGCCTCCATGCCCGCTTCACGCGCGGCCAGGGTGTAGTGGTGCACGTCGTCGATGAAGAGGCAGTCCTCCGGCCGGGCCCCGAGGCGGGTGCGGACGAGGTCGAATGTCGGACCGCGCCAACGATTTCAGTACGCGAGGCTCTGACCTGGGCATGGAAATCTTTCATGCGGTGACATACGCCACACTCGCCGTGCGATAGATTTCGCTATCCGATACCCAGAGCTGCAACGAGCCCGCGAAACCGAGCCTCAGGCCCGGGGGATCTCACGGAGCGCTGCTACGAGCGTGTCGAGGTCTCCGCTGTGGACGATCACTTCCTCGTCCTCGGCTGGGACATCGAAACGGGCGAAAAAGTCGTCGAGGGCTTCGGGCGTGACGGTCAGCGCATTGGCGTCCTCGCGCTGGTTGCGCTCGGCAAGGTGCCGCAGCAGTTCGGCTCGGCCGGCGGGGAGGTAGACAACTAGGGGGCGGCCGCCCGCTTCGCGGGCGGCCTGNGGCGCCACAGCCCGTGGTCCAGGACGACGTCGTTCCCAGCCTCGATCTCCTTGATGAACCGCTGCCGGATCGCCTCGACAACGGGCCGTTCACGCTCGAAGTAGGTGTCCTCGGGGTAGTCCACGCCGTAGCGGCCGTGGAGGCGGTGGACTTCCTCGTCGACGGACAGCCGGACGAAGCCGTGGTCGGCCAGGGCCTGGGCGACGGTGGTCTTCCCGGAGCCGGTCAGGCCGGCCAGGAGAACGGAGAGGGGCACGTGGTCATCCCTTCCGCGACGAGTGTGCGCGAGCATCGGGCATTGTCTCAGTCCTGGCCGGTATGCGCGTAGGGACGCCAGGTGGTGAAGATGTCACGGGCCTCGGCGGGCCAGCTGAACGGCATCCGGTCAAGGCTCACCCGGCGGAAGGCGAACCGCGGGTCACTGGTGTTGATCACGCTGCCGTACCGGCCGACGTGGGCCAGCAGGCGGCCGGCCTCGTCGCGGACGGCCGGAGTGTGTTCCTCCCAGGTACCGGAAGAGAAGTGCTGGACCCGACGACGGAGGTCGTCCAGGATGCCCGAGCGCCACTTGAAGTGGTGGACCGCGCCGATGCGGTCCGCATCCGGGCGGTGGCCTGGAGCCCGGTGGTTGCCGGAGGCCACAGCTGCGTCATGGCGGGCGAGGACGATCTTTCTGGGGTCGCCGTGCAGGAGCCGGTGGGTGAGGTGGCCGCCGAGGGGATAGGCGAGGTCGAGTCCGCCTTCAGGTAGCCAGCCGGTCAGGCGTCCGCTCGCGGCGACACGGTCGAGCATCAGCCCGCCCACGACGCGGTGTCCAGACTTGTCGGCCTGGGCGATCACCTCGGCGAGCGGGGCGGGGTACTGCTGGAACTCATCAGCGTCGGCGAGCAGGTGCCAGCCGGGCCCGGCCCGGTGCCGCAGGGCATCTCGGAGCTGGGTGTTGGTGTGCTCGTGCCACGGGCCGGTGCTGGTGCCGATGGGGATGACGCCACGCTCGCGGGCGGCGGCCTGGAGCTCGTGCCGGCGCACGTCGGAGACGTGCTCGGGGAAGTGGAAGGCAAGCAGGAACCGCTCGACGCCCAGCCAGCGGTAGTGGCGGACCCAGGCGGCCAGCAGGGGCGGCTCGATGGGACCTACGACGGCGACCAGCGCGGGAGGCGTACTCAGCATTCAGGATTCCTTCGATCGCAGGGAGGCGAAGGTGCGAGTGAGGAAGTCGGCCTGCTCGGCGGCCGGCCGCATCCCCAGGAGGCCGGGGACGTCAGGGCCGGGCAGCGGGGGCGGCCGGCGGATGACGGTGTGCAGGGCTTCGGCGAGGCCGGCCGAGTCGCCGGCGGGGAATGTCAGAGCCCAGGGCTGGCCGTGCAGGAGCGCAGTGAGGGCTGGATCGTGGTCGGAGACGATCAAGGGGACGCCGAGGCGGGCAGCGTCCGCCACGAGCCCGGATTCTTTGGCGGTTCCGGCGTGGCGGGTGACGAGGGCAGCGTCGACGGCGGCGTACACCAGTCGAAGCACGGCTTCGCTGACCGGGCCGGGCGCAGTGTGCACCCGCAGGCCGGGCAGATCCCGCCACCGCCGGAGGACAGCTTCGTCGAGCGGGGAGCCGGTCACCACCAGGTGCAACGGCTCCTTCAGCAGGGCCAGCGCGGCGTCGACGACGGCGATGTCCTTGTAGGGCCACCAGCCGCCGATGAGGCACACTGCGGCCTCGTCGGCGGGAATGTCGAACGCGGCCCGGCCACCGTCGCGTTCAGTTGCGGTCAGGCGTAGCCCGTCGTCGACCGCGAACCCACCGACTACCGAGGACAGGTCGGGGAAGGCCCCGGCGAGCTGATCGCCGACAGCCTGTGTCGGGTACACCGCGATCACCTGTTGTTCGCCTGGGCGCGCGAGCCGGCCGAGCAGCCTCACGATGGCGTCCTCGGTGGTAACCGCCTCGTGGACGAACCGAAGGTGCGGTTGGCCGCCCAGGAGGGCGGTGGCCCCATGCAGGGCCTCACTCGCGGTAAGGATCACCAGCGCGTCGGCGCCGGATTCCAACCGACGGGCGGACCGCAGCGCGGACGCCTCCGTCAGGCAGCGGGCGATCAGGGTGACCTGGTGCGGCAGCCGCCGCAGGCGGCGGGGCCAGCGGCGCGATCGGAACAGACGCTGGCCGGCTGCGGAGAACCCGGCCGCCAGCCGGGCGGCCACGAGCAGGACGCCCGACGCCCGCCCGGCCGGTCCGGTGACCAGCCGGGCACCCGCCTCGCGCAGGCCGCGGACCGACTCGGTGGCGATCCCGTGCGGGGCGATGACCAAGCTGCCGGGCCGGGCCCGGGCGAGGGCCACCAGCGTGCGCTGGTGGTGCCCGCCCAGGCGGTTCGCGTACGGCTCGATGAGCACGAGCGGACCGGTCATCCCGAGACCACCTGATCCCCGTGGGCGGCGGTGAACCTCTCCCGCAGCCAGGTGGGATTGTTGAGATGATGGAACTGCTGCGGGTTGCGCGCGGTCTGGCGGGCGAAGGCGGCGCCCTCCCGGGCCCCGGCGGCGGCGTAGGCGGCGAACTCGCCGCTGCGGCTGAGCGTCCATGCCTCGACGCGCTTGTGCGCGTCATCGTCGGCCATGCCGTACTCACTGCCGCGGGCGAGCATCGCGCACTCGCGGAAACCGGCCTTCCAGGCGTGAAACGGGCTCTGGTTGAACCTGGTGATCCCGGCGGTGTGCTGGGCGAACTCGATGCGTCCTGGCAGGGCTGCGAGCACGTCCACGGCCTTGCCCATCTCGCGCAGGGCACTGCGGCGGATCAACTTCAGCCCGCCGTAGCCGTAAGCCAGGCCATTGACCGGGTTGTCCGCCCGCCACACCCGCATGGACACTCCCTCGTCCAGCGGTTCGAGGGCGGCCACGTCGAAGTCGGTGTCGATGGCGAAGTCGCCGTCGGCGAGGAAGAACTGCTCGTGGTCGACGACCTCGGCACACTGCCGGTAGGCCCGGCGCATCCCGTGCACACCGTGCAGGCGCTTGACCGTGCCGCCCAGCGTCCGCTGAAGCCGGGCGTGCAGGGAGTTGGCCATCGGCTCGTCGTACGACAGGAGGACGGCGTCGAAGCTGGTCACGAGATGGCCTCCAGGTAGCGGGCGGCGACCAGGCCGGGGGCGAAGTCGGCGGTGGAGGCGTGGGCCCGCTTGGCGTGCAGCGCGTGGAACTCGTCGTCGGTGGCAAGACGCTCGGCCAGGACGACGGCCTTGGCCGGGGTGGTGAAGCACAGCTCGGGGGCGATGTGCTCGGCCAGCCAGCCCAGACGTGGGGCGATGACCGGCAGGCCCATGCCCTGGCAGTCGATCACGCTCATCGACCAGGGGCAGCCCGGCCGGAAGGGGGCGATGCCGAAGCGGGCGCCGGCCAGCAGGTTCTTGTAGCGGACGCGGTCACCGCGGTCGGAGACGACCTGGACGTGCGGCAGCGCGGCGAGCTGGTCCCGCATCTTCTCGGGGCTGTCGTCCAGGCCCTTGCGTTCCGCCCGGCGCTGGCCGAACAGGTCCATGACCCGCAGCCGTACCGTGCCCGAGGCACTGAGTTCGCGGGCGAGGTCCACGAACTTCCCGGTGCCGTAGTGCGCGTACAGCCGGTGGTTGTAGATGCCGATCGCCGTGCCGGAGGCGAGCCGGGTGGTCGCTGCGTCGCGGACCAGGCGCTCGTCGCGCGGGGCTGGCACCACCGGCAGCTTCTCGCCGAGGTCTACGGTCATCCGGGCGGCGGCGGCCGATACCCAGGAAGCGGCCGTGGCGGAGTGGACCAGCACGCGGTCACAGGCGGCGAGGCCGGAGGCGAACGCCAGCAGCACCGGCCGCCCGAGGCCCGCGTCGTTCAGGGAGGGGTCGAGCACGAGCCGGCCGCCGCCGGTGAAAGAGAACGGCAGGTAGTGGCAGTACCCGACCAGCAGCGCGTTCGATCCGGCCTCCAGCAGGGCCGTGCGGATCGCCGGGGCCTCCTCGACCTGGTTGGCCACCACCACATCCGGCTTCTCGGCCCGGATCAGCGCCACCAGCTCGTCGATGTCCGCCGAGAACCGAGCCCGGTACTTCGTCCCTGGAACCTTGGTCTGGTGGAAGCCGCACCGGGCATCCCCGGCCGCAGCCGGGGCCGCGACCGTCACCTCGGCCCCAACGTCGGCCAGGGCCGGGGCGAGCAGGTCCGCGAAGATCCAACCCGAATCCGCGGACAGCCGGTCGGGGTTGGAGATGTTCAGCAGGTACAGCACGCGCATGATGCGTCGCCTCCCTCATCTGCCCGGGGGTCGATCCGGGCCGCTGAGGGAAGGAAAACGGCGACGCAGGCCGTGACGGGATGATGAACTTGGATCACTCACGGTTCATTCATGCTCACCAACGATGACGCGGGGCTTCGATGGCCGCGCACAGCGAAGAGATCACCGTCGAGCAGGCAGCCGAGGACTTCGCGGCCGAGCTCGCACGGTGGCGGGAAGTACGCGGCATGTCCAAGCGGGCATTAGCGCAGGCCATGGGCTTTGACCCCTCGTACGTCAGCCACATGGAATCCGGCCGCCACAAGCCCAGCGAGGAGTTCGCCCGGCTCGCCGAGAAGACCCTGAACGCCGGGAAGGCGATCTGGCGGCGCTGGTGCGACTACGAGCAGGCCCGCGCAAGGTCCCGGCGCCCGGCCGTGACCCCGCCCACCCCGCGCAGGCCCGAGCAGCCGTACGCCACCGGCTCCGCGCTTGTCGTAGAACACGACGCCGCCCGACTCCAGTACGACGGCCGCTCCTACCGGCTCACGATGCGGCGGCTACTGCGGAACACCGGCGAGGAGCCCGTCACCAGCTACCTGATCCGCATCTCCGTCGACCGCTACCCCGGTGACCCGGAGCAGTCGAACGCGCACTACCGGGCCCACCCGCTGACCTGGGATGAACTCGACCTCACGGCCACCTGTCGAGGGGAGACCATGCGGTGGCAGGCCAAGCACGACCGTGACGCGTTCAAGGAGGTCTGGCTGCTGTTCGACAACGAACACGGCCGCTTCCCGCTCTACCCGGGCGAATCGGTGTGGATCGAGTATGCCTACACCGTCGGGGACGAGAAGTGGGGGAACTGGTTCCAGCGGGCCGTACGCCTGCCCACCGAACAACTGGAAGTCCAGCTGGCCTTCCCCGCCGCCCTGGATCCGGTCGTGTGGGGCACCGAGACCTCCATGACCGCCGAAGCCTCCCCGCTGCGAACCCCTCCCGTCAGCAGCGATGACGGTGAACTACGGCAATTCACATGGATCACGACCACACCCGCCCTCCACGCTCGGTACCGTCTTGAGTGGAGGTTCCGGGCACGGCCCGAACACAACGCGGACAAAAGGACTTCAGGTGATTGACGTGCGGCCCAGCCAGCGGATGCGGGACCTCGGAGTCGTCCAGCACGGCGCCGGCATTCTCTCCGAACCGGCCCGCGTCTTCACCCTGCCCGCCGAGCGCGACGAGGCCGAGCGCATCGCCGACGAGCTCTTCGCCGCGATGGAGCGGATCGGCCAGGTCCACCCCTTCGCCAAGGGCATGGGCATCGCCGCCCCGCAGATCGGCATCGGCCGTGCGGCGGCCGTCGTCCAACCGCCCGGCGATGCCCCGGCGATCACCCTGCTCAACCCGAAGATCACCGACCGCTCCGACGAGGTGGACGAGCAGTACGAGGGCTGCCTGAGCTTCTTCGGTGTCCGCGGCCTCGTCCCCCGCCCCCTGAAGATCACCGTCGAGACCACGAACCTGACCGGAGAGACCATGACCACGGTGTACGACCGGGGGCTCGCCCGCCTCATCCACCACGAGATCGACCACCTCGACGGCTTGCTGTACACCGCCCGCATGCGCACCGGCGTCGACCCGATCCCCGTCGAGGAGTACCGGCAGACAGGCCGCGCCTGGACGTACGACAGCGCCTGAGCCTTGTTCGTACCCCTACCAGAGCATTTAGTGCGACCTGGCTGAGGAGGCTGCCACGTCGCGCAGCCGATTCAGAATGACAGCTACTTGCTGACCGAGGTCCGAGGCAATCATGATCGCCTCCGATGCATAAGCAAGCGTGTCGTACTTCCACGCTTCACCACATACATCCTGCCGCGTTCGGGCCTCTTCCGCTTCCTCAGAAGAAGCGCCATAAGGATGCCCTGATGCCACCTCGTCCTCGCTGATGGTTCCGACACTGCCCGCCCGCCAGACGTCGAACAGTCGATGGTGAACCGCCCCGGCAGGCAGGCCCAGGTCCTTTTCCCACGTGCTCTGCCACTCCGTGGCCGGGGTGATCTCCAGGACGCCCCCGATGCCGAAGATGACGCAGCGCTGCTCCTCCACGCGGCTCCCCTCTGTTCGTCGTGTCCGCCCACTGTGGGACCCACGGAAGTGTGAAACAGCTATATCCACCGCCTGTGACAGTCCTGTTGAGAGATCACTGACGAATGGGCGGGCTGCCGTACCTATGTCGAGACGGGGGTCAGCGGTGGCGCCGCCCGGCAGGTGCTGCAGTGGGTGTGCTCCGCGCTGCGGAAGGCCACCTTGTCGCAGCCGGCGCATGTGCGCAAAGGGGCCGGTGCCGCGGATGCGGTGCCGCGTGCGGACGGCGGGCTGCCGTTCGGCCGGGGCGGCAGGTAGGCACGCAGCCGGTAGCGGAGCAGGTGGAACGGTCGTCCGGTGAAGTGCGCGGGGAGACCGCTGGTCAGCGTGCGGCAGATCTCGTCGGAGGATGCCCGCCGGTCGAGCCATCGTGCCGCGTCCGGGGCGAGGGCATGCAGTTCGCCTTCCGAAAGGCACAGACGGGGGTCCGTCGACCGGAGCCCGGCCAGGACGGCGAGGGCGCGGGGAGTGTGGGGTGACGGTTCGGGTGCCGGCGCTGCCGGGGTGCCCGAAGGGCTCAGGGCGCCGGGGTGGGAGGGGTCGGGCACGTCGGTGGGCGAGGGCACGCCCGGTGAAGAGGGCGGGCAGGGGGCGGGCACGGACCGGAACGACGGTGCCTCGACGGGGACAACCGTAGTCCGAGGAACGGGCGTCGCAGGCGGCGCGGTGCGGGGGCGAGGCACGGTGGTCTGCCGGTGGGGGGAAGCCGTCGACGGGCGCCCGGCCGGCTTGGGGCCGGGCCTCGCGGCGGGGCGGCGGGCCTGGCCGGGGACTCCAGCGGACGCCGGACTGCCCGCTCCCGGCTGGTCGTAGAGGATCGCGCGGGTGCGGATCGTGCCGTCGGGTGCCCGCTCCGTGCGGCGCTCCAGGTAGCCGACGTGCTCCAGTTCGGTGAGGGCCTGGCTGATGCGGGTGCGGCCCTCCTTGAAGTGGGCGCACAGCCGGTCGATCTCACCGGGGTTCCGTCGCGGAGCGAGAACAGGAACGCGGCGACGCCCGCGGTGACGGCGCTGCCCGTCCGCTGGATGAGCTGGTTGGGCAGAATAGTGAAGTTCTTGGTGTGGCGGGCCCGTACATGGAGCAGGCCGCAGGGCGTGGCGGTAGCCTGAGGTTCAGCCATCGGGAAGGTCTCTGCTTCCTGATCGGTCAGGCCCTCGATCGGGATGGCAGTCCCGGCCGGGGGCCGACGTTTTCGGTTGTCCTGACGGACCCTAACCCCGCCGAGAGGACGTTCCCAGTCACGTCACTCGTCCGGGTGAGGGGTTGGTGGGTGGGCGGGAAGGTCCGTGCCCAGCAGTCCTGATGGAGTCGCCCGTCCCACCGGCAGTCGGCGGACCGGCAGCCGGTGATCGGGCACCGGAGGGCGATGCCGGTCCCTGCGGCGGCGGCTCAGGGAAGCCGTGCGGCGGGGAAAGGGCTCTGCTTGCTCTCGGTGAGGAGTTGGTGGTGCCAGTCGGCCAGGACCAGTGCGGCGGAGGCGTGGCGGTCGACGATCGCGGCGGCTGCGGGGGAGAGCCCGCCGGGCCGGTGGCCCGCGATCCAGTCGTGCAGCACCGCCCGGTACGGCTTCTCTCCGCAGATGCCGTCGAGAAGATGCCGGCGGAGCAGGTGTCCCATCGTGGAGCAGTGGTCGTACGCACGGTGGTGAGTGAGGAACGCTTGTTCCTCGGGTGAGAGTGCGAAGTCCGAGCTCAGGGCGAGCCCGAGGTCGGCGAAGTACAGGCGATGCCCGTCCGTCAGGATGTTGGCGAAGTGGGCGTCGAAGTGGACGAAGCCGCGCGAGCTCATGAAGTCCGTTCCGAGGATCAGTGCCTCCTCCACCCAGGCATGCGGCTGGAACCCTTCGACTTCCTTGGACACGCCGGTCTGAGACCGTCCGCCGAGGCAATCGGCGAGCGTGGTGGGCACATGCTCCAGGAAGAGCACCAGGCTGAAGGCGGACCGGCCGATGGCTTCGAGCCGCCGGCGCACGGCCGAAGAGCCTTCCCAGTGCGCGACTGCCGCGTCGATGCTTCCGAACTCGTCGACGAAGCCCTCGGGAGGGCGGTCGGGCAGGATCCGCCAGTGGTACATCAGGGGAAAGCCGTCGTACTCGCCGCCGAGCACCCAGTTGGTGGTCATGACGTGCGCTGCCAGTTCGCGCCACGCCCCGAACCCGGCCGAGCCCATTCCGTACTGGTAGTACGTGGGCAGCCCGAAGAGGTTCGCCGTCGACCGTGCGTGCTCCGGCCGCAGTTCGAGTTCCGTCACCGGAACCCGTTTGACGAAGACCGGGGTTCCGCCCAGGCGCAGTTCGGCTGACCGGCCGCCGATGCCGCTCCCGAGCGGTGTGGCGGTCGCGGTCATCTCGGCGAGCCTCCGGTCGCTGATCAGCGCCAGACGAGTGGACACGGCCCCGTAGGCGGCGAGTCTCTCGGCCTGCGAGGGGCCAGTGCTGGGCATCGGCGACTCCCGGACAGCGCGTCAGACGCACGCGGACATACAGCTATTGGGAGCGTACGCGGGCGCTTGGTTCCTGTCTGCCGGGCTGGGGCGGTGTGGATGGCGTGGCTACGATCTGTCGTGCGAGTGGTGTCTCTGCGCTGTCGGCGGGCTCCGGGGCCAGCTGGGGCGCGTGCCATGGGACAGGCGGGAGTGCCGTGGCCGTTTCGCCGGACTTCAGGAGGGGTGGGGCGTGTGAGTGAGTTCGAGGGGCGTTCGCTTGAGGAGTTGGCGGCGTTGGTGGCGGGGGCGGATCCGCGGGCGTTGATGGCTCGTGGTGAGGCGTTGCTGGGGCTTGCGGAGGCGTTGAACGAGACGGGTTCGGTGATTGCGGGCCGGATCGACCGGGTGGCGTGGGAGGGGCAGGCCGCTGACGCGTTCCGTGAGTGGGGGCGGATGTTCCGCAGGGAGTCCCAGGTTCTGGATGAGTTCGTCCATCATGTGGGTGAGGCGATTCTGCAGGCGGGGCAGGCGCTGTCGGAGGCACAGTCCTCGATGCCTGCCGCAGCGACCGGTCCGGTGGTCGACTCCTCCCGGGGTTCGGCGGCGGGGTCGGGCTTCGTGGGGGCGGACTTCCTTGACGAGGTGGCTGCTGCGCGTGCGGAAGAGGATCGCCAGGAGGCGATCCGTGTCATGGAACGGCTCTCCTCGAACTACCGGGTGGCCGCCCAGCGCATGGAGAGAGCGGAGGAGCCGGAATTCGAGTACCGAGGCCTGCAGGTCACTCCCGGATGGAACGAGGAAGGAAACGGCCCTGGGGATGGCGGGCCGGGCAGCATTGGTGCGCCCGGCCGGGGACCTGCTGATTCCCCACCGACGGCTGGAGCAGGTGCTGCCACGTCGATGGTACCGAGAGGAACTCAGGAAGGTATTCATGGTGACTCGGGGCCTCCCAGCCAACAGGCAGTCGACCGGCAAGTCAGGACTTCGCTCGACTCGGTAGATGCGGGGGCACCTTCTGCGAGTGTGAGCCATGCTCCTTCCACCACTACCCCTGGGGGAATTTCAAGCAGTGGCAATGCTGGCCCCACGACAAGCCCTGGTTATGTGGGTCCGGCGCCGGCTCGTCCTCATCCTGGCCCTGGGCCCGGGCCAGGGAGATCGTCTCAAGTATCCGTGCCAGGATCTCAGCGAACGGCCAGTCCGGGTGAGCCTTCCAGGAACCGCCCGCACAATGGCAGTCCCGGGGGTGGCACCGGTGCAGAAGCCAAGAGTCCTCTGGGGCGTCCTCTGCACAGTGGTTCGAGCGGCAGGGCAACGCCGCGTGACTCTGCAGCCCCTCAGAGCTCGATAACCGGGCGCCCGGCAACGACCGCAGTACCGGGGAGCACATCACAACAGAGAGGACCTTCCTCCAGTGACAGGCGAATTATTGGGGGAACCCGAAAGCCGGTCGGTGAGGCGGGCGGACGCGAAATCCCCAAGGCGCCAGTAGTCGGCTCCAGAGAGCCGAACATTGGGCGAGCTGCGTCAGCCGCCCCGGCACGTCTGCAGAACTCGCTTGGACCAGTGATCGGCGCGCCGCGCAAGGAAAATCAAAGCACACGGAACCGCGCTGCGCCGAGAAGGAATGAATCTCCCGACGCTCGACGAGGGTTGAAAGATGCGGGAGGCTCCAGAAGGTTGCCACGGAACCAGGACGGAGTGATTGAGCCGCTGGGTCGTGACCCGCGTTCGAACAGGAATCGAGAGTTGGGCGAGAATGGCCAGGCGTGAGACAAGGTGCATGGCCGATTCCTCCGATTTCGCTGCGGTGAGTGGGGCGCGAGTACGGGGCGATGGACCTGCAAGAGCGGTTGCGTGGAGTCGGCCAAGGGAGTGGCTGGCCGTGAGAGTGAGGCCTCGCCTCCGTTTTCTGCTGTGTTTCACTATGGGATTGCTCTGTGTAGCTTCCGGGGTCAGCCCAGCCTCTGCTGAGGGCGCCTCACGGGGCTGGTATTTCGATCGATATCGTATCGATGAAGTGTGGGAGCATTCCGACGGGGAGGGGGTTACTGTGGCGGTTATCGATACGGGTGTCGATGCTTCTGTTCCTGAACTTCAGGGTCAGGTCCTCGAAGGCAAGGACTTCGTCACAGAGTCAGGAAACGGCCACCTGGACGCTCATGGTCACGGTACCGGCATGGCGTCTCTCATCGCTGGGACGGGCGTTGGCGGTGGTGTTCAAGGGGTGGCGCCGGGGGCGAAAATTCTTCCTGTCCGTGTGTACTCTCGCTTCGGCGAAATTGACTTCGGGTTTCACAAGAGGTTGGCGCAGGCTATTGATTTCGCGGCGAACAGTGACGCTCAGATCCTCAGTATTGCGGTAGGCGACGCCGCGGAGTTCACTTCCTATCAGGACGAGCTGGATGCGGCGATCGAAGAAGCGCTGCGCAAGGATAAGTTGATATTTGTTGCAGTTGGCAACGGTGGGGATGAGGGAAACAGGGGGGACCTGGCTGCAGTCCAGGACGGGACGGTAGCAGTCGCAGCAGTGGATCGGAGCGGAGAGCGGACATCGTATTCTGTCCACGGTGAATTCGTGGGCCTTGCTGCTCCGGGCAAGGATGTTCTTCTGCGGTGCGACTCACCGTCGGCTGATCTGTGCGTGCGGGACGGTGGTACGAGTAGTGCGTCGGCGTTGGCTTCGGCTTCTGCTGCGTTGATCTGGTCGGCGAATCCTGAGTGGACGAAGAATCAGGTGCTGCGGGTGATGATGGAGACCGCTGACGGTCCGTCGAAGACGCCGCGCAATCATTATGTGGGGTACGGGGTGGTGCGTCCGGACCGGGTGATTCTCGATGGTGAGGGGGACCCCGGGGATCCGGATGTGAATCCGCTGTTCGAGCGGTACGAGGCGGAGCTGGATCCGCCGGCGACGCCGGAGCCTTCCGTGGGGGAGAGGGAAGGGGAGCAGGAAGAGGGCAGCGGGTCGGCCGACGAGTCCGAGGCCGACACGTCCGGTGCGGGGGAGCAGGCTGCGGGGAGCGGTGGCGGCGTCGGAGGGCCGGCGGTGCTGTTCGGGCTGGCGGGTGGGGTGATCGTCGCCGGCGGGCTGGCTGCCTGGTGGATGCGGCGAAGGCAGGGCGGCGGGAGTGCCTGAGGAGACGGGATGAGCTGAGGGGCGCCTGGGTGGGCCGCCGGGCGGGTAGGGCGCGGTCCGGCGGGGCTCAGTGGGGTGTGTCGGGTGCGGGGGTGGCACGCCGGGCCGGGGCGGGGTGGACGGGGGCGGACGGCCGGGCCGGGGGTGTGAGGCGGGGGCGGCCGGCGGCGGTGGCGAGGGCGGTGGCCAGGCCGGTGGTCACGGCGAGAAGCAGGGCACCTTCGCTGCCGCGGGAGTCGGTCAGGGCGCCGCCCAGCGCCGAGCCGGAGGCCATGCCGACGGTGACGGCGCTGTACATCCACGCGAAGCCCTCGGTGAGCACCTGGCGGGGGAGCAGTGTCTGGACCAGCGTGCTGCCGGTGATGAGGAGCGGCGCCACCGCGCTTCCGGCGAGCACCATGCACAGCGCCAGCGCGGTGAGGGAGTCGATGAAGAGGAGAGGCAGCGAGGTCGCGCCGACGGCCGCGCCGCACAGGACGAAGCGGGCGGGCTCGCTCAGCCGCCAGACGCCCACGCCGCCCCAGGCCAGGCCGGCGACCATGCTGCCGAGGGCGAGCAGGGCCAGCAGGACCCCGGCCCACCCGGGGGCGCCCTGCTCCTCGGCGAAGGCGATGACGCCGACGTCGATGGCGCCGAGGAAGGTGCCGAAGAGCAGGAAGACGAGGGACAGCAGCAGCATGCCGCGGGTCCGCAGAGGCCCGCGTCCCGGGCGGTCGGTGCGGGGGATGCGCGGCGGCTCGGTGCCGCGGGCCGCGGCCAGGGCCACGGTTCCGGTGGTGACCAGGACGAGGGCGCCCAGCAGTCCGGCCTCGGGGAAGAGGTGGACGGCGAGCACGGTGACCAGGATCGGCCCGAGGACGTAGATGATCTCGTCGATGACGGATTCCAGGGCGTACGCGCCCGGCAGCCGTCCGCTGTCGCCGACCAGAGCCGCCCACCGGGACCGGACGAGGGGACCGATGGGGATGGTGGCGCAGCCGGCCAGTACGGCTGCCGCGATCAGGGTCCAGGCCGGCAGGCCCAGGCGTGAGGCGACCAGGAGGGTGACCATGCCGGCCTGGTGCACGAGCAGAGTGGCGAGCAGCATCCTGCGCTGGCCGTGCCGGTCGGCGGCCCGGCCGAGGAAGGGGGCGGCTGCCGCCTGGGAGAGCATGAGGGCGGCGGCCACGGCCCCGGCCAGCGCGTAGGAACCGGTGGTGGCGGAGACCAGGAGCAGGCAGCCGAGGCCGCGCATGGCGACGGGGAGCCGGGCCACGAAGCCGGCTGTCACGAAGGCGGGGGCTCCGGGAACGGCGAGCAGGTCCCGGTAGGTGCGCATGTCCTGGTGTCCTTCGCTGAGGGCCGGCGCCGCCACGGGTGGGTGGGGGCATGGGTGGGTACGGCCCGCGCGGGGGCGGGGGTGTGCCGGCGCGGGGAGGGATGTGGCCCATGGGCGATTCTGACAGGTCGCTGCCGGGAGCGTGGCGCGGGTGGAACGGGCGGAGAGGGCTGCCGCGGGCCGCGTGGCGCGGCGTCCGGCCGGGGGACCGGCCGGACGGGGGTTCGTGCTCGGGTACGGCCGGGGGCCGGGCAGGGCGCCCGGTGCGTGCGGGCGCTTCGTGCCGGGCCGTGTTCCGTCGGGATTCCTCAGCCACGGGCCGTCGCGCCTGCTCCGGCGTGCAGGACGGATGCCCAGGGGGCCTGCCGTACGCGGGCGTGCACGGCTACCATCGGGACGGCAGCGGAAGGCTGAGCGGTACACAGGCAGCACGGAGTGTACCGACCGGTACACGCGCTGCTCGCGCGGGTGCGGCAGCGGGTGAACAGAGCAGTATTACAGGGAGCGGATTACATGGCGGGTGGCAACGGCGGAGATCACCTCCCGCGGCTCCAACTGGACGATCTGCTGGAGGAGCTCCAGGTCCGCATCGACGCGGCGCGCGGCACCCAGAACCGGGTGCACAACCTTCTGGAAGCCGTCCTGTCGGTGGGGCGGGAGCTCGACCTGCCGCACGTGCTGCGGCGCATCGTCGAAGCGGCCGTGGCCCTGGTCGACGCCGAGTACGGCGCGCTCGGGGTCATCGGGGAGGACGGCAAGCTCTCCCAGTTCCTGACCGTCGGCATCTCCGAGGAGGAGAGCGCGACCATCGGTGAGCTGCCCGCCGGTCACGGCATCCTGGGCGAACTGATACGCCACCCCGAGCCGCTGCGCCTGGCCGAGCTGAGCGAGCACCCGGCATCTCACGGGTTCCCGCCCAACCATCCCCCGATGCACTCCTTCCTCGGCGTTCCCATCCGGGTGCGCGAGGAGGTCTTCGGGAACATCTACCTCACCGAGAAGCACGGCGGCCGGACGTTCGACGGCGAGGACGAGAGCGTCCTGTCGACCCTCGCCGTCGCGGCCGGTGTCGCGATCGAGAACGCCCGCCTCTACGAGGAGGCCCGCTACCGCGAGCGGTGGCTGGAGGCCAACTCGGAGATCGTCTCCCACCTGCTGTCCGGTGGCGACCAGTCGCAGGTGCTGGAGCTCATCGTGGAGCGCCCGCGGAGCATTCTCGGCGCGGACCTGGGGGTCCTGGCACTGCCGGTGGAGGGCACCGACGACCTGCGGGTGGAGCTGGCCTTCGGGGCGGGTGCGGAGCTGCACCGGGGGCTGGTGCTGCCGCGCGAGGGTTCCTTCACCGGTGCGGCCGCCCTGGCGGGGGAGCCGGTCACCACCATGGAGATAGGCAAGGACCCGCGGGTCACCGTCGGTCCGCCCCGCTGGGAGGGCCTCGGTCCGGCGGTTGCCGTACCGGTGGGGACCAACGAGGGGCTGCGCGGCGTGCTCATGCTCGCCCGGGCCGAGAAGGACAAGGCGCCCGCCTTCACCGAGAGCGAGACCACGGCGCTGCTCGCGTTCGCCGGGCAGGCGGCCCTCGCCATGGAGCTCGCCGAGCAGCGGCGTGCCGTCGAGGCGATGGCCCTGCTGGAGGACCGGGACCGGATCGCCCGGGACCTGCACGACCTGGCCATCCAGCGGCTGTTCGCCACCGGCATGACGCTGCAGAGCGCGGTGCGGTTCGTCCAGCACCCCGATGCCAGCGAGCGGCTGATGCGGGCCGTGGACGACCTCGACGAGACCATCAAGATCATCCGTTCGACGATCTTCGGGCTGCGGAACCTGGAGACCGGGCCCGCCGCGCAGGGCCTGCGGGTGCGGGCGGCGCGGACCGTGGAGCAGGCGGTGCGGGCCCTGGGCTTCACCCCGGCGCTGCGGATGGAGGGCCTGCTCGACACCGATGTGCCTGCGGCCGTGGCCGACCACGCCGTCGCGGTGCTCGCCGAGGCGCTGTCCAACGTCTCCCGGCACGCCCGCGCCGGTGCGGCCGAGGTGGCGCTGATCGTCGCCTCGGGCACCCTGACGCTGCGGGTCACGGACGACGGCGTGGGCGTGCCCGAGGGAGGGCGCCGCAGCGGGTTGCGCAATCTGCAGGAGCGCGCCGAGAAGCTCGGCGGTGCGCTGGCCATCGAGGCTCCCGAGCCGGGCGGCACCCGTCTGGAGTGGAAGGTCCCGCTGAACCACAGCTGAGCCGGTGGCCGGCCTCCGTCCGGGAACGGACGCACCGGCGCCCTTCACTCCCCGTCCCCGTCGAGGACGTCCCGGGCCGGGCGGCGCGGGGTGGCCGGTCCGTGGGGGCCGTAGCCCAGCCGTACCAGCATCTGTACATGGCCCGGGGCCTCCGGTGCGGCGGCCAGCGCCCACCGCAGGTCGGGCCACTCGATGGCCTGGTGCAGCAGGGAGGACTGCACGCCGCGCGCCGTCGCGGTCAGCAGCACGTGCTGCAACGACTGCCCGGCCCGCAGCCAGTCCGCGCGCCGGTCGTGAGCGGTGGACAGCACCCCGATGACCGGCCGGCTCTCGAAGGCGGCACCCGGCAGCCCGTTGTGCATCGGGCGCAGGCCGGTGAAGTTCCGCAGCGGCATCCGGCCCGTGGGGTCCTGCTGGCCCAGCGAGGCGCCGGGCATGCCGTCGGTGGCCCCGTCCCTGACCCAGGCGCGGTTCTCCGCCCGCCGGTCGGGGTCCTGCGCGTTGCGCCGCTCGGCCTCCGCGGTGAGCCGCAGCAGGCGTTCGGTCTGCGCCGGGGGCGGGAAGGACAGCGTGGCGCCCTCCGTCTGGGCGGCCTGCGACAGCTCGGCCAGCAGCTCGGGGGAGGGGCGGTGGCGGTCGGAGAACGGGAAACGGCTCGAACGCCGCCGCCACAGCACGTCGTAGAGGTCGGCGCTGTGCCGGGCCCCGTGGCTCGCCGATGACCCGCGCAGGGCGACGGAGGCCAGCAGGGTCGGCTCGGAAGGGACGGGCAGCAGGCGCACCACCGGCTCCCAGCCGAGGTGGGTCACCGCCACCCGCAGGTTGAACACGGCGGCTCCCACCGACACGAGCAGCGCCCGGCCGCACGGGTCGGTGTGCCGCAGGCCGCGCTCGGGCGCGGCGCGCACCTCGAGGGTGGCGGTGTCCGGGTCGAGCCGGTAGCGCCACGGCTGGGTGTTGTGGATGGAGGGTGCCGCCACGGCCGCGGAGATGAGCCGTTCCACGGTCACCGCGTCGATGGTGGTGAGTCGCATGTCGTCTCCTCCCGGACCGGTGCCTCGTACCAGGCTGGCGTCCGGACGGGGAGGAGAGGAGGGGCCGATGGTCCCGGGGGGAGGGACCAACCGGCCCCCTTGTCTCAGCGGGTGCGGGTCTCCGACGCGGACGGCGGGGTCGCCTGGGAGGCCAGCACTGCCGCCTGGATACGCCGCTCCACGCCGAGCTTCGCCAGCAGGCGGGAGATGTTGTTCTTGACGGTCTTCTCCGACAGGAACAGCTGCTTGCCGATCTGCCGGTTGGTCATGCCCTCGCCGATGAGCGCCAGGATCTCGTGCTCGCGCGGGGTCAGTCCGGCCAGTGCCTCGTCCTGCGGCTCGGGCGGTGCCTCCTCGCCGCGCAGGCTGTTCATCAGCCGGGCGGTGGTGGAGGGGTCCAGCATCGACTGGCCGGTGGCCACGGTGCGGACGGCGGCCACCAGGTCGGAGCCCTTGATCTGCTTCAGCACGTAGCCGGCGGCGCCCGCCATGATCGCGTCCAGCAGGGCGTCGTCGTCGTCGAAGGAGGTGAGCATCAGGCAGGCGAGCTCCGGCATCCGGGAACGCAGCTCCCGGCAGACCGTGATGCCGTCGCCGTCCGGAAGCCGGACGTCGAGGACGGCCACGTCCGGCCGGAGCGCCGGGCCGCGGGCCAGGGCCTGCTCGACCGTCGAGGCCTCACCGACGACGTCGATGTCCAGTTCGGCGTCGAGGAGGTCGTGCACCCCTCGCCGGACCACCTCGTGGTCGTCCAGCAGAAAAACCCGGATGGGCTTCTGCGGTGAGAATGTGCGTGCTTCGGTCATATCGGTCCTTCGAACAGTCCTGTCCCTGCCTTTCGATACTGACGGTACGGGGTGAGCGACGCCAGGGCCCAATGGTCCCGGTTTACCGGGCACCCGGAAGCGCCCGGCGCCGGGCCGTGGGCGGGGTCCGTGGGCGCGCCGGGTGTCCGAGGGGGGGACAAGGGCTGTCCGGTGGGCCGGGGCGCGGGGCCGTGGTCGCGTTCCCGGCAGCGTGTCAGTGGCCGCCCCTCCAGTCGTCGGCCGCGCCGGGCACCGCGGGAGCGGTGACGGCGGGCTTGGCGTGCGCGTCGTCGTAGCGGTAGGTGAGGTGGTCGACCACCGCGACCACGCCGTCGACCTGTCGGGTCATCCGCACCGCTATGGGCACCTCGCTGCTGCGCTCCAGCCGGCCGGCCAGCGTCACCACGCCGTCGGTGACGGTCACCCCGATGGTGTTCGGGGTCACCCACAGGGTGCGCAGCAGCACCTCGTCGATGACCTCGGCTCGGATGTCGGAGTCCGGGCGCAGGAAGACACCCAGCAGATCCCGGCGGGTCACGATGCCGACCAGGCGGTCCTCCTCGTCCACCACCGGCAGCCGGCCGATGCGGTGCTCGGCGAGGACGCGGGCGCCGTGGGTCACCGAGTCGTAGGCGCGGATCGTGATCGCCGGCGAGGTCATCAGCTCGCCGGCGGTCCTGGCCCGCGCCTTGGCCGCTGCCCGGCGGGCGGAGGGGGTCAGGCGCAGCCTTTCCAGCAGCCCGGGAGCCGTCGGCTCGGCCTGCCGCATCACCACGTCGGTCTCGGAGATGACACCCAGCACCTTCTCGTCGCCGTCCACCACCGGCAGGCCGCTGATCCGGTGCCCGGTCAGCAGCGTGACGATGTCCTTGTAGGGCATGTCGGGGGTGGCCGCGACGACATCGCCGGTCATCACGTGGCCGATCTTGCGGTGCTTCATGACGTCTCCTCCTCGTGTGTGCGGCGGGCATGGCCGCGGATGCGCGGTGCGGGTGGTGCGGGTCCCCGCCTGCCGCGGGGCCGCTGTGGTGCCCGGGCCGTTGCCCGGCGGACCGCCGGTCAGTGGCTCCGCTACCAGCGTCGGCTGTGCGGGGCCGGAAAGCAGGGGCTGGCAGGGGTCCGGGACAGGGCCGTTCGGCCCCTGTTCGCTGCTGCCGGGGGACCCTCCCGGCCCCCTGGCAGGCGACCTGGACACCGCCGGTTCCGAGGGTCCCGCCGCAGCAGTGCCGTTCGGCCCTCCGGTGCGGCCCATCCGCCCCACGCGGCGGCCCCGGGGCTGCGGCCAGAGTGGAACACGTCAGCAACCGACCGGCACACGAAGCGATCAGGAGGCCGTCATGGCCGTTCAGGAGACCCCCCGCACCCGCCACGTCATCCCCGTCACCGAGATGCAGGTCCCGACGCAGCGCGCCGCGGACACCGCTCCGGAGCACGGTGCGGTCATGACCACCCTGGCGGCCAAGTTCTTCGCCGTCCTGCGCATCTCGACCGGCGTCGTCTTTCTCTGGGCCTTCCTGGACAAGATGTTCGGCCTCGGCTACGCCACCCAGTCGGCCAACGCCTGGGTCAACGGCGGCTCTCCCACCAACGGCTTCCTCAGCCGCGTCTCGGTCGGCCCACTGGAGTCCACCTTCCAGTCCATGGCCGGAGCGGTCTGGGCGGACTGGCTGTTCATGCTCGGTCTGCTCGGCATAGGAGTGGCCCTCCTCGCCGGCGTGGCGCTCAGGATCACAGCGGCGGCCGGAGGTCTGATGATGGCGATGATGTGGGCCGCGGAGTGGCCGCTGGCCCGCTACCTGTCGGACGGCTCGCCGAGCATGTCCACCAACCCGGTGATGGAGTACCACGTCATCTACGCCCTGGTGCTGATCGCCCTGGCCGTCTCCTACGCCGGCAACACCTGGGGCCTGGGCCGCAGGTGGGCCGAGATCCCCTTCGTCCGCCGCAACCGGTGGCTCCTCTGAGCCCCGAAGGGCCGGCGCCGGGCACCTGAGCCCGGCGCCGGACGCCGGGGCAGGCCGCCCCACCGTCGCGCACCACCCGACTCACCGCACCACCCGCACGTCCGCCCCCTTCCCCGCACCGCTGTCCGACCAGGAGGTCACACCATGTCGCGCATCATCACCGCCGGCCTTGACGGTTCGCTCGAAAGCCTCGCCGCCGCCGAATGGGCCGCCCGCGAAGCGCAGCGCAGGGGCATCGCGCTCCGCCTGCTGCACGCCCAGGAGGAGCCGCCGCCGAACCGCGCACCGCTGCTGGTCCCGGAGAACCTGCTCCGCAAGGCCGAGGACATCCTGGAGACCGCCGCCGCCGAACTCCGCGAGCGGCACCCGGAACTGGAGATCACCACCGAGCGGGTCACCGGACGTGCCTCGACCGCCGTGCCCGAGGCCACCGCCGAGGACGAGCTGCTGGTCCTGGGCACCCGGGGCCTGGGCAACCTGGCGGGCTTCCTCATCGGCTCGGTCGCCCTGCCCATCGTCGCCCGCTCCGGGATTCCCGTCGTCCTGGTGCGCGCCGGGGAGCAGGCCGCCGACGAACACCGGCCCGAAGAGGCCGACCCGGAGTCGGAGACCGCCCCCTACCGCGACGTCGTGCTCGGCGTGGACATCAGCCGCCCCTGCGACGAACTGCTGCAGTTCGCCTTCGAGGCCGCCGACCGGCGGAACGCGACGCTGCGCGTCATCCACGGCTGGAGCGTGCCGCTCGTCGGATACGAGTCGGCCTCGGCGATCCCCCCGGTCAACGGCGAGCTGGCAGCCCAGATCGCCGGCGCGCTGAAGGACGTGCTCAGCCCGTGGCGCGCCAAGTTTCCGGAGGTGGACGTCGTCGAGCAGGCCGTCGTCGGGCGCCCCGCGCGGCACCTGGTGGACGAGTCCGCACGGGCCGGCCTGATGGTCGTCGGCCGCCGCCTGCGGCGCTCGCCGCTGGGCCGCCACATCGGCTCGGTGACCCACGCGGTGCTGCACCACTCGGCCGCACCGGTGGCCGTCGTCCCGCACCAGTGAGAACCGCCGGCCCCTCCGGGGGCCGGCACCCCGGCCCGTACCGATCCGCACCCGGAAAACCTGAAGGAGAAGCTGTCATGCGAGCAGCGGTCGTCCACGAGTTCGGCAAGCCCCTGGTGATCGAGGAGCGGCCCGCCCCCGAACCCGGCCCCGGCCAGGTCCGGATCCGGCTGGAGGCCTCCGGGCTGTGCCACACCGACATCCACGCCGCGCACGGCGACTGGCCCGTCAAGCCCTCCCCGCCGTTCGTGCCCGGGCACGAGGGTGTCGGCATCGTCGAGGAGCTCGGCGAGGGCGTCACCCACCTGAAGATTGGACAGCGGGTCGCCGCACCCTGGCTGGGACGGGCCTGCGGCCGCTGCGAACACTGCCTGTCCGGCTGGGAGACCCTGTGCGAGAGCCAGGAGAACACCGGCTACGGACGCGACGGCGGGTACGCCGAGCAGATGCTGGTCTGGGCCGACTTCGCCCAGCCGGTGCCCGACGGCATCGACCCGCGCGACGCCGCCCCGCTGACCTGCGCCGGTGTCACCACCTTCAAGGCGCTCAAGGTCGCCGGGGTGCGCCCGGCCCAGCTCGTGGTGGTCTCGGGGGTGGGCGGCCTGGGTCACCTGGCCGTGCAGTACGCCAAGATCGCCGGCGCCACCGTGGCGGCCGTCGACGTCACCGACGCGAAGCTGGAGATGGCCGCCGAGCTCGGCGCCGACATCCTCATCGATGCCCGCAAGGAGGACCCCGCCGAGGTGCTGCAGCGGCACGGCGGGGCACATGTCGCCCTTGCCACGGCCGCCGACGACCGGGCCTTCGCCGCCGTCTACGGCGGGCTGCGGCGCGGCGGGAAGCTCGTCATGGTCGGCCTGCCCGCCGACGGCAGCATCAAGGTCCCGATCTTCGAGACCGTGCTGAAGGGCGTGTCCGTCATCGGTTCCATCGTCGGCACCCGGCAGGACCTCGACGAGGTGTACCGGCTGCACGCGGCCGGCCGGACCCGGGTGATCTACCGCACGCGGCGGCTGGACGAGGTGAACGAGTCCATCGAGGAGGTCATGCGCGGAGAGGTCAGCGCCCGCATCGTCTTCGAGATGTGAGGCGAGGGGCCTGGAGCGGCAGCCGGGGGACGGCCCGCCGCTCCGGCACCCCCAGCGGGCGGCCGGGCTCACCGGCCGGCCGCTCGCACGTGCCTCTCTCGCCGGAAGAGAACGACCGGCGAAGGAATGATCAACGGCTCACCGGGGTTGACCCCCGGTGCGGGGTGCCGGGCCGTCCGGACCTCGCACGGGACCAGCCCGAGTGACCAGGAGGTGCGGCCGTGGCCGGGGAAGAAGTGGACGCCATCGGAGCGCGGCGCGGGGGAACGGCCCCCGCGCCGCTGTCCGTCCTGGACCTGGCGACGGTCGGCAGCGGCCAGACACCCGCCGAGGCGCTGCGCACGACCACCGCCGTCGCCCGGCTCGCCGAGCGGCGCGGCTACCACCGTTTCTGGGTCGCCGAGCACCACGGGCTGCCCGGCGTCGCCAGTTCCTCGCCCGCGGTGCTGATAGCCCACCTCGCCGCCCGGACCGAGCGGATCCGTCTCGGCTCCGGCGGCGTCATGCTGCCCAACCACGCCCCCCTCGTCATCGCCGAACAGTTCGGCACGCTGGAGGCGATGGCGCCCGGGCGCATCGATCTGGGGCTGGGGCGGGCCCCCGGAACCGACGGGGCCACCGCCGCGGCGCTGCGCCGCACCGACCGGGCGGCGCCCGGAGCCGACGACTTCCCCGAGCAGCTGACGGAGCTGGTCCGGTTCCTCGACGACGGCTTCCCGGACGGCCACCCCTACCGGCGCATCCATGCCGTGCCCGGGCCGGTGAACGGCGCGCCGGGCCGGCCGCCGGTGTGGCTGCTGGGCTCCTCCGGGTTCAGCGCCGAACTCGCCGGGCGGCTGGGGCTCCCGTTCGCCTTCGCCCACCACTTCTCCGCCCGCAACACCGTGCCCGCGCTGCGGCTCTACCGGGACTCGTTCCGGCCCTCCGCGGTCCTGCGGGAGCCCTACGCCATGATCGGTGTCTCGGTTCTCGCGGCCGACGACGAGCGCGAGGCGCAGCGGCAGGTGCTCACCGGGGCGCTGGCCATGGTGCACCTGCGCGCCGGACGGCCCGGCCTGATGCCCTCGCCTGAGGAGGCGGCGGCGTACCGCTTCGGCCGGGGGGAGCGCGAGATGGCCGACGCCTGGCTGTCCAACGTGGTGCACGGGACCGCCGCGACGGTGGGGGAAGGGCTGGAGGAGCTGGTGCGGCGTACCGGCACCGACGAGCTCATGATCACCACCAATGTGCACGGCCCCGAGGCGCGGCTGCGCAGCTACGAGCTGATCGCGGACACCTTCGGCCTGCCGGCGCGGGCCTGACCGGAGCCGGCGCCCGACCGGGCGCGGGTCTGATTTGTCCGTGATGCCGCAGTACGGTGAAGGAGGGGCAACAGCATCCGGCGAGGCTGAGGAGGCCAGACCATGCTTGAGCTGCGCACGCTGTCCGGCGGGACCGCCACCGTTCCGTCAGCCGAGGTCGAGGCGCTCGCCGCCCGGCTGGAGGGCGGTACCACCCTCACCGAGGACCACCCGGACTACGACGACGCGCGGGCGGTCTGGAACGGCCTGATCGACAGACGGCCCGCGCTCATCGTCCGGTGCGCCGCGACGGCCGACGTGCACGCCGCGGTCGGCTTCGCCCGGGAGCACGAGGCGCTGCTCGCGGTGCGCGGCGGAGGCCACAACGTGGCCGGCAGCGCCGTCTGCGACGGGGGCGTGGTCGTCGATCTGTCGCCCATGAACGAAGTGCGCGCCGACCCGGCCCGCCTCACCGTCCACGCCGGCGGCGGCGCCACCATCGGGGATCTGGACCGGGAGACCCAGCGGCACGGGCTCGCGGTGCCCATGGGTGTGGTCTCCGAGACCGGCATCGCCGGGCTCACGCTCGGCGGCGGCCTCGGCTGGCTGCGCCGCAGATACGGCATGAGCTGCGACAACCTGCTGGGCGCCGAGGTCGTCACGGCCGACGGCGGGGTGCTGCGGGCCGGTCCGGACGACGAACCGGACCTGCTGTGGGCGCTGCGCGGCGGCGGCGGGAACTTCGGCGTGGTGACCGGCTTCGAGTTCCGTGCCCACCCGGTCGGCCCGGAGACCTACCTGCTCTTCACGCTGCACCCCGGCTCGCGGGCCGCCGACGGGCTGCGCCACTTCCGCGAATGGGCCGCCGCCGCGCCGGAGGAGGTGAGTGCCTTCGCCGTTCTGTGGCACGGCCCCGACGCCGATCCGATACCCGCCGAGCACCGGGGCAGGCCCGTCCTGGGCCTCGTCGCGGTGCACTCGGGGGACCCGGAGGAGGGCGAGCGCGCCCTCGCCCCGCTGCGGGCGTTCGGGAGCCCGATCGTCGACGACAGCGGCCCGCGGCCCTACCTGGACATCCAGCGCTACTTCGACGCCGACTACCCGGCCCGTGAGATGCGGTACTACTGGAAGTCCCGCTTCCTGAGGGACCTCCCGGACGAGGCCGTCGAGACCCTGGTCAAGCTCAACGAGTCCAGCCCTTCCCCGCACAGCAACATCGACGTCTGGCAGCTGGGCGGCGCCGCCGCTCGCGTCCCGGCGGCCGAGTCGGCCTTCGGCGACCGGTCCGCGCCCTACCTGGCGGGCATCGAGGCCAACTGGGAACGGCCCGGGGACGACGACGCGTGCCTGGCCTGGGCGCGTGACACCTACCGCGAGCTGGAGCCCTACGCCGCGGGCGGCGAGTACGCCAACTTCCCCGGCTTCTACGAGAACCGCGAGACCGTGCTGCGCGACAACTTCGGCGGCAACCTCGGCCGCCTGACGGAGCTCAAGCGCCGCTACGACCCGGCCAACCTCTTCCGCCTCAACCACAACATCAGGCCGTGAGCCGGGCAGGAACCCAGTTCCCATCGGGTTTGGCGGGGCATCTCGGCAGTTTTTGCAGATCCTGGCCGTCAAAACAGGGACAGAGTGGGATGCGACACACGAGCGGCCGATGAGGGAGATCAGTGTGCTTCTGCGCTTCCGGGTGGAGAACTACGCGTCGCTACTGGAGGAACAGGAACTCAGCCTCATCGCCGAGGAGGCGCACGAGGGGCGCCGGACGATGCGGGTGCCCGGCAGCAGCCTCAGCGCGCTGCCCGTCGCCGCGATCTTCGGTGCCAACGCCTCCGGGAAGTCCAACGTGGTCCGGGCTCTGGGGTACATGCGACGGGTAGTGCTGGACTCGCACCGGCGCTGGCAGCCGGACGGTGGTGTCGAGCGTCTTCCCTTCATGCTCAGCGGGGCAGGAGCGGAAAGGCCGTCGACGTTCGCGGTGGACCTCGTCCTCGATGAGGTCCGGTACGAGTACGGCTTCACAGTGGACGACAGTCAGGTGCTCGAGGAGTGGCTGTTCAGCTATCCGCACAGGAAGCGGCGAAAGCTGTTCGTGCGGGATCGGGGCGGTGTTTTCGGTTACGGTGACGCCTTCTCGGGCCGGCGAAAGGTCATAGAGGACATCGTCCGGTCGAACAGCCTCTACCTCTCGGCCGGAGCGAGCAACAATCATCCCCTGCTGCTGCGTCTCCACAGTTGGTTCCGCAAGGAACTGAGAATCGCGACAGAGGCGAACTATGCCGAGCGCTTCGCGGAGACCGTACAGCTGTGGGAAACGCGCGGTCGCGAACAGGTCGAGGACCTCCTGCGCTACGCGGATTTCGGAGTGGAATCCTTCGATGTCTCGGAGGACGCGTCCAGTGACGAAGAGGTGGCCAGGCTTGTCCAGGCTCTGAGGATTCTGCATCCCGACTCCGTGGACGAAGAAGACCTCTCGGCGTGGATGAAGTCCCGCCGAACCGTGCGGCTCGCGCACCGGGGGAGCGAGGGAACGGTCGCCATCGATCCCGGTCTGGAGTCGAGCGGAACCCGGACATGGACAGGGCTGCTCGGTCCCGTCGTGAGCGCATTGAACACCGGTTCCGTGCTGGTCATTGATGAACTCGACGCCAGGCTGCACCCGTTGCTGGCCGCGAGACTCGTTGCTCTCTTCCAGGAAGAGAAGACGAATCCGCTGGGCGCCCAACTGATCTTCAACACCCACGATACTTCTCTGCTGTCACCCGGCTCGGACGCCCGGTTGAGGCGGGATCAGGTGTGGCTGGTGGAGAAGGGGCACGCGGACGGCCCCAAGAGAGCGGCGGGCGCATCGGAGCTGATCGCCCTGCTCGAGTACCGGCCGCGGGACCGGGTGGAAAATCTTGAGAAGCGATACTTGGCCGGCCGGTACGGAGCGCTGCCCTATTTTGATGAAGAGCTCATCGAAAGCTTCACGTCCGGCGAGGAGCGCGTTCGGTGACGTCGTCCCGTTCTCGGCAATCGCTTCGGCGTGGCCGGAAGAACACGAGAGATCAGAATGAGCGCTTTCTTGTCCACGTCGAGGGCAAGAATACGGAGAGGATTTACCTCCAAGGGTTGAGGGTGGCCGGGGAGTGTCGAGGGCGGCCTACAGGTCGAAGACGGCGGTGACGGGGGCGTGGTCGCTCCAGCGGTCGGCGTGCGTGGGGGCGCGTTCCACCAGGGCCTTCACGGTCCGGGCGGCGAGGCCCGGAGTGGCGGCGAGATAGTCGATGCGCCATCCGGCGTCGTTGTCGAAGGCCCGGCCGCGGTAGGACCACCAGGAGTACGGGCCGTCCTGCCCGGGGTGCTGGGCGCGGACCACATCGGTGTAGCCGCCCTCCTCGCCGAAGACCCGTGACAGCCAGGCGCGTTCCTCCGGCAGGAAGCCGGCGTTCTTCCGGTTCGCCTTCCAGTTCTTCAGGTCGGCCTCGTGGTGGGCGATGTTCCAGTCGCCGCACACCAGCACCTCGCGCCCGCTCGCGGCGGCCCGCTCGCGCAGCTCGCACAGGTAGGGCAGGAAAGCGGCCATGAAACGCTCCTTCTCCTCCTGCCGCTCGGTGCCGACCTCGCCGGAGGGCAGGTAGAGGCTCGCCACGGTCACGCCCGGCAGGTCGGCCTCCAGGTAGCGGCCGGAGTCCTCGAACTCCGCCGCTCCGAAGCCGGTCCGCACCCGTTCAGGGGCCTTGCGGGTGAGCAGCGCCACACCTGCCCGGCCCTTGGCCGCGGCGGGCGCCCACAGGGCGTGCCAGCCGGCCGGCTCGCGCACCTCGTCGGGCAGCTGGCTCTGCTCGGCGCGGACCTCCTGGAGGCACACCACGTCGGCGTCGGTCGCGGCGAGCCACGGCACGAAGCCCTTCTTCGCCGCGGCCCGCAGGCCGTTCACGTTCACGGTGGTCACGGTGAGCAACGCAAGGCCCCTGTCTGCCGTTGGGTGGTCATCGACCGGTGCATCCTACGGGCCCTGCCACTGCGAGATCTGATCCCCGGGGGCGGCGTCACCTGCGGTGACCGGCCGCTGCCGCCGCGTCCGGCCCGCAGGGGCGGCCGGGGCGTGAGGTCGGGCCGCGCGCGCTCCGAGCGGGCTTCGACCGCCGGGCCCTGTCCGGGTCCGGCCGCCCGCCGGGGTGAGTCCGCCTTCTTAGACTGACATTCACGTGCAGTAGGGGTGGTGTGACGCAATGCGACCGGATCGATTCCGTGACTATGCGCTGGACGCCTACCGGGCCGCCCCGGGCATCGCGGCGGCCGAGCTGTGGGCCGACGGCACCCGGCGGCCGTTCGGCATCAAGGTGAGCCTGGCGGGCGGTGCGCAGATCTGGCAGGCGATCACCGCGCAGGCCCGGCCCGGGGCCAACCCGGCGGAGCCGGAGCGGCCGGAGGAGGGAGAGGTGCCTGACATGCCCGCGGTGCCGACCCCGGCCGGACCCGGGCCTGTGGCGCTGGCCCTGGTGGAGCAGATGCTGGCCGGTGCCCTGGTGTCCGCGGGCAGCCGGGAGATCGCCCGTGCCTATACCTACTCGGCGGAACGGCAGGGGGCCGCGAACCCCGGCGTGGGAGTCCACTTCCACAGCGGAGCCAGGGTTTTCGCGCCGTTCGTGCACGCCCTGCGTCCCGGTGAGCGGGCACCGGGGCGGGAGTACGACCTCCCGGACGCGGTCTGATGCGGGCCGATCCGGCGGCGACGCCCGCGGTCTGCCCGGTGTGCGGCGCCGGTGTCTCGGGAGAATCCGGTGATCCGACCCCCATGCATCAGGAGACCGGCACCCTGGACGAGTGTCCGGGCAGTGGCCGGCCCGACCGGTGACGGGCATCCGGCGGCGTGCGAAGGGGCGCCGGCAGGGCCGGGGGCTTCCGTACGATGGCGGCATGCAGATGGTGACCGCGCGCTTCGACCACCCCGATGCCCGGAAGCTCAACGACATGGTGCAGGCCGAGTACGCGGTGCGCTACGGCAGCGAGGGCGATGTGACGCCGCTCGCCCCGGAGATGTTCGACCCCCCGCGCGGCCTGTTCCTGATGGTCTACGACCCGCAGGGCCGCCCGGTGGCCACCGGCGGGTGGCGGTCCCAGGAGGACGCCGAGGAGGGCTACTCCCCGGGGGACGCCGAGATCAAGCGGATGTTCGTGGTGGAGGAGGCCCGAGGGCTCGGGCTGGCCCGCCGGATCCTGGCCCGGCTGGAGGACACCGCCCGGGAGGCCGGGAGGGTCCGGATGGTGCTGGAGACGGGCACCAAGCAGCCCGAGGCCATGCAGTTGTACCGCTCCAGCGGCTATGTGCTGCTTCCCGAGGAGCGCAAGTTCGGTGTCTACCGCTGCGAGCCGGGGAGCCGCTGCTTCGTCAAGCCGCTCTGAGCGGCAGCGCGCGGGCGCGGATGCCCGCCTGCCCGAAAAGGTTGAACCGGGCGTGGGTCGGGCAGGAGTGGTACTTATGGTTGATCGGGCCCGGAAGGGGACACACCGGGAGGCGGCGGTGGGAGGCGAGCGGAGCGGGCTGGCCGGGTTGCTCGCCGCCGCGGAGAGCGCCGCGCCGGAGGCGTCTCTTGATGTGGTCGCGCGCAATCTGCGCGACCGGTTCGGCGCGCGGTACGTGTCGTTCCTGATTGTCGACCTCATCGGCCGGCAGATGGTGCGGGTCAGTGAGCAAGGAGCCTCGCGGCGGAGCCGGGGCGCTGAGCAGATCTGGCTTGCCGGCAGCGTCTACGAAGAGGTACTGCGCTCCCAGCAACTGGTGCGGTCGCCGGACCGCGGACACGGGCAATGGGTCCTCGCCCCGGTCACCAACCGGGGTGACACCATCGGCGTACTGGAGCTGCACCTTTCGGAGGCCACGCGCGATGTGCTGCCGAGGGTCGAGGAGGCCGCGCACGCTCTCGCGTACATCGTCGTCACCGACCGGCGCTTCACCGACCTCTACCACTGGGGCCGGCGCACCACCCCGATCAGTCTGGCCGCCGAGATCCAGCGCCAGCTCCTGCCCGCCGCCCCTTCCTGCGAAGCCGCCGAGTTCACCCTTGCCGCGGCTCTGGTCCCCGCCGACTCCATCGCCGGGGACACCTACGACTACGCCCTCGACCGCGACACCCTGCACCTGTCCCTCACCGACGCCATGGGCCACGACGTCGAAGCCTCCCTCATGGCCACTCTCCTGGTCAGTGCCTCCCGCAGCGCCCGCCGTGCCGGGGCCGGCCTGGCCGCACAGGCCCGCCGGACCCACCAGGCCCTCCTCGACCACGGCCACCGCACGCTCGCCACCGGCCAGCTTCTGCGTATCGCCCTGGACGGGACCGGCGCGCAGCTCGTCAACGCCGGACATCCCTGGCCCCTGCGTCTGCGCGGCGGCACGGTGGATGAGGTGCCCCTGGCGGTCAACCTGCCCTTCGGCGTCCTCTCGTCCACCGCCTACCAGGTGCAGGACCTCGACCTGCGTCCCGGCGACCGCCTCGTGCTGTACACCGACGGCATGCAGGAACGCCAGGCCGAGTCCGTGGACCTGCCCGGCCTGATCGGGGACACCCGCGGCGAACACCCCCGGGAGGTTGTGCGGGCTCTTGCCGCCGCGGTCGTCGATGCCTGTGCCGGACGCCTGGCCGACGACGCCACCGTCATGTGCCTGGACTGGCACGGTCCTCGGCCCGAAGGCCGTTTGGCCTCAGGGGGAGCCAACAGGTGAGCCCGCCGCACTTCATGCGGCCCGGCCGCGTCCGGCCCCGCGCGGCGTGAGGTCGCGCAGCAGCATCACGGAGAATCCGGCGGCGGTCCACAGTGCCAGGGCCGGCAGCGGCTGTCCGGCGCCCGCGCCGTCGAAGAACGACACGGAGCGGATGAGCGAGGCGCCGGCTCCGGGCGGCAGCCACTGGCCCAGGGTGCCGACCGGTTCCGGCAGCAGCTGCGGCGCGGAGGCGGCGGCCGAGAAGGAGTTGCCGAACAGCACCATCAGCACGGCGCCGACCCCGATGCCGGGCGGCCCGATCAGGGCGCCGAGCCCGGCGACGGTGGCCGCCACCGCGAGTGACACCAGAGCCAGGGAACCGGCTGCCGCCCACCAATGGCCCGCGTGGATGCCAAGCCAGGTGTGGCCGATCGCGGCGCCCACCAGCCCGACGAGGGCGCAGGCCCCCGCCAGCGCGGCGACGGCCGGCCGGCCGCGCAGTCCGAGCAGGGTGAGCAGGGCTCCGGTGAGGACGCCGGCCAGGGTCAGCGGCAGAACGCTCGCGGCGAGCGCGCCTCCGCGCGGATCACTCGAAGGGGAGGGCACTACATCGGTGACCTCCAGCCGGACGTCCTGGGGCAGTTGGCCGGAGACCCCCTGCTCCAGCAGCAGTGCCACGCTCGGCCCGGCGGCGCTCGCGGTCAGCAGCCCGACGGTCTCCCGGTCCGGGCCGGGCACGAGCGCCCCGTAGACCTCGCGGTTCTTGATGGCGTCGCGGGCCGCGGCCTCGTCCGGATAGGTGCGGACGTCGAAGGCGCCGTCCGCCGCCTGGAGGCGTTCCGTCAGCGGGGCGGTGGCCTGGGGCGGCCCGGTGACGCCCAGCGGCAGGTCGTGCGGGCGGGGGTTGGCGTTCGGCCAGGCGAAGGCCCACAGGGCCAGGGCGACGAACACCGGGACGAGGATCAGGACGGCGGCCACCGAGCGTGCGGGCGGACGCGGCTGGGGCCGGCGTGCGGCCGGGGGAGCGCTGCTGCGCATGCGTGCCCTCCCAGGCAAAGAGAAGGATCGTTCGTTTTGCGGTCCTCACGGTGCGCCTCCGCCGAGGGGTTGTCAAGAAGGAACATTCGTTTTACATTCGCGGCATGGCCCGCGTCTCGCAGGAACACCTCGATGCCCGGCGCCGGCAGATCCTGGAAGGCGCCATCCGCTGCTTCGCGCGCAACGGTTTCCACGCTACGTCGATGCAGGACGTCCTGCGCGAGAGCGGCCTGTCGGCCGGCGCCGTCTACCGGTACTTCACCGGGAAGGACGAGCTGATCACGGCCATCGCGCTGCACGTCTTCGACCGGCTGGAGGAGGCGTTCACGGAGGCTGCCCGGCTCCGCCCGTCCCCGCTGCCGGACGAGATGGCCGGGTATCTGGCCGGCAGTGTCTTCGCCGGTGGGGACCCCGCGCTGCCGCCCGAACTGGCCGTGCAGGCATGGGCCGAGACGCTGCGCGACGAACGTCTCGCCCAGGTGCTGCGGGGCGGCTTCGAGCGGCTGCTGGGGCTGTGGACCGAGGTCGTCGAGGACTACCAGCGGCGCGGGCTGATGCCCGGCGATGTTCCGGCCGGGCACGTCGCCCGTACGGTTCTCGGCACCATGCAGGGCTTCGTGATCCAGCGCGCGCTGTTCCCGGGGGCGGACCCGGCCGTGCTGGCGGACGGCCTGCGCGGGCTCACGTCGATGACCCGCCCGGACGAGCCGGTGCGGGAAGAAGGCCCGGAGGGGTGAAGGGATCCGGGGCTACGGCGCGGGTGGCCCGCCGGCCGCGCTCTCGTCCAGTTCGGTGCGCAGCCGGCGGTCCACGGCCAGCGAGATCTCGGTGTGGACGACCTGCTTGGCCAGCGGCCTGAGGCGGTCCAGGACATCGCCCAGGCGCTTGATCTCGTCGTCCGACAGTGGCCCGGGGGTGGTGCGGCCGAGCACCTCCGGCAGGACGTGCACCCGGGCCAGCTCGGTGAACAGGGCGGCCAGCGCGTCGGCGTGCTCCCGCACGCGCCGCCCGGCGGCCAGTACGGCGCCCAGTGGGATGCCCTCCCGGACCAGCGCGGAGGAGGCGTCCAGCAGGGCACGGCTCACATGCACCAGCTCGTCGCCGTCCACCGCCAGATAGCCGATGTCCAGCGCGGTGGCCAGGTCCTCGCCGCTCACCTCGCCGTCGTAGTGCTCGGCCAGCGCCTCGGGAGTCAGCCGGACGCGCTCCTCCTCGGCCCACAGGTGGCTCTCGCCCAGACCGAGCAGTTCCGCCGTGCTGCCGGCGTCCCGTCCGCTGGTGAACGCGGCGATGATCTCGGCGATGCCGCCCAGGGTGTGGCCGCGCTCCAGCAGGGCGGTGATGGTGCGCAGCCGGGCCAGGTGGTGGTCGTCGTACCAGGCGACGCGGCCTTCCCGCCGGGGCGGCGGCAGCAGCCGGCGCTCCCGGTAGAAGCGCAGCGTGCGCACGCTGATCCCGGCGGCCTCGGCGAGTTCCGCCGTGCGGTACTGGCGGGGCGCGGCATCCGGCTGCTCGTCCTGGGTTTCCACGCGTCGAGTCTATGTTCGGCGCACCCCCTACCGATCAGTACGTTCCTGCTCTACAGTCCGACCATGCCAGTAATCGCTGGCAATGTTCTGCCTCGGGAGGCGGTATGCGCGCTGACGACCACGTGCGGGTGGCGGTGATCGGATCCGGGTTCGGCGGTCTGGGGGCCGCCGTGCGGCTGCGCCGCATGGGTATCACGGACTTCGTGGTGCTGGAGAGAGCCGACGCCGTCGGCGGCACCTGGCGCGACAACACCTACCCGGGCTGCGCCTGCGACGTGCCCTCCCACCTGTACTCGTTCTCCTTCGCCCCCAACCCGCGCTGGCCGCGCAGCTTCTCCGGCCAGGAGCACATCCGCGCCTACCTGGAGTGGGTCACCGACACCTTCGGGCTGCGCCCGCACATCCGGCTGAACAGCGAGGTGGAGTCCGCCCGCTGGGACAACGAGGAGCTGCACTGGGTCATCGACACCCCCCGCGGCCCCCTCACCGCCGACATGGTGGTCTCGGCCACCGGCGCGCTGTCCGACCCCAAGCTGCCGGACATCCCCGGCCTGTCCGGCTTCCCAGGCAAGGTCTTCCACACCGCCCGCTGGGACCACGACTACGACCTGCGCGGCAAGCGGGTCGCCATGGTCGGCACCGGGGCCTCCGCGATCCAGATCGTCCCCTCGATCGAGCGCGAGGTCGACAGGCTGACCGTCTTCCAGCGCACGCCCCCGTGGGTGCTGCCCCGGGCGGACCGGAGGATCAGCGGGTTCGAGCAGTGGCTGCACAGCGCCCTGCCGTTCACCCGCGCGGCGCGGCGCCGGCTGCTGTGGACCATCCGCGAGCTCCAGGTCGGTGCCTTCGTCCGGCACCCCGGCCAGCTGCGCGTGGTCGAGAAGATCGCGGAGCGCCACATGAAGCGGGCGGTCAAGGACCCGCAGCTGCGGGCGGCGCTCACCCCGGACTACCGGATCGGCTGCAAGCGCATCCTGCTGTCCAACGACTGGTACCCGGCGCTCGCCAAGCCGCACGTGGACGTGGTGACCGGCGGGCTGCGGGAGATCCGGGGCAGCACCCTGGTCGCCTCCGACGGGACCACGGCGGAGGCGGACGCCGTCATCTTCGGCACCGGCTTCCACGTCACCGACATGCCGATCGCCGACCGCGTCAAGGGCGCCAACGGCACCACGCTCGCCGAGGAGTGGCAGCACGGCATGGCGGCGCTGCGCGGATCCACCGCGGCGGCCTTCCCCAACTTCATGATGATCATCGGGCCCAACACCGGTCTGGGCAACAGCTCGATGATCCTCATGATCGAATCCCAGCTGAACTACCTGGCCGACTACCTGGCCAAGCTGGACGCCCTCGGCGGCCGGGCCGCGCTCACCCCGCGCCCGGAGGCCGTCGAGAACTGGAACCGGGACATCCAGGAACGGATGCGCCGCACGGTGTGGAACACCGGCGGCTGCACCAGCTGGTACCTGGACGCGAGCGGCCGCAACACCACGGTGTGGCCCGGCACCACCGCCGCGTTCCGCAAGGAGACCAGGACCCTCGACCTGGGCGAGTACGACGTGGTCCGCGCCCGCGAAGGAGCCCCCGCATGACCGCACGAACCAGGCGTTCCGGCCCCCGGCCGCAGAACCCCGCAGGCCCCGGCATCCCCTGCCGCGAGACGACCGTCACCTCCACCGGCGGTGCCCGGCTGCACGTGGAGATCCACGGACCGGACGACGCCCCCACCGTGGTGCTGGCCCACGGCTGGACCTGCAACACCACCTTCTGGTACCCGGTGACGCGGCTGCTGGCCGAGGACCACCGCGTCGTCCTCTACGACCAGCGTGGCCACGGCCGCACCCCCGCCACCCCCGGCAGCTGTGGCACCGAGGCGCTCGCAGACGACCTGTGCGCGGTGCTGGACGCCGTGCTGGAGCCCGGGCAGAAGGCCGTCGTCGGCGGCCACTCGATGGGCGCCATGACGATCGTCGCCGCCGCTCCCCGTGACTGCCTGCGGGAGCGGGCCGTCGCCGCGATGCTGTGCAGCACCGGCGTCAGCCGCCTGTCCGTCGAGTCCCGGGTGATCGCGCTGCGCGGCGGGAAGAAGCGGCACCACGCGCACCGGCTGCTGCTGGGCTCCGCCCTGCCCTTCGGACCGGTCACGCCGCTGTCCAAGCGGCTGCTGCGGTACGTGACGATGGGCCCGGAGGCCACCGCCGAGCAGCGCACCGAGGTGGCCCGCATCGTGCACGCCTGCGCCCGCCGCCCGCGCGCCGAGTGGGGCAAGGTACTCGGCAGGCTGGACCTGCTGGACCGCGCCGCGGACCTGACGGTGCCCTCCGTGGTGCTGTACGGCACCGCGGACCGGCTCACCCCGCCCGTGCACGCCCACCGGCTGGCCGGCGCGCTGCCCGACACGACGCTGGTCGAGCTGCCCCGGATGGGCCACATGACGCCGATCGAGGACACCGGCACGGTCGCCGACGCCCTGCGCGGGCTGGTACGTGTTCACCTGAAGGAAGGCGCGCCCGGTGCCGCCGGGATCAACGGCGGCGAGAGCGACAGCAAGGTCACACCGGCCGGGCCCCGCGAGGGCTCCACGACGGCATGAGGACATCAGCATGAGCAACAAGACAGGTACCCGCCGGAGCCTGGCCGGACAGGTCGCCGTCGTCACGGGCGGAGCCCGCGGCATCGGCGAGCTGCTGGCCCGCGGGCTGTCCGAGCGCGGCGCACGGGTGGCCCTGGTGGGCCTGGAACCGGCGGAACTGGAGCGCGTCAGCGCCTCGCTGCCCGGCGAATCGGCCCACTGGCACGCCGACGTCACCGACGCCGAGGCCATGAGCACCGTCGCCGGGCAGGTCGTCGAACGGTTCGGCGCGGTCGACATCGTGGTCGCCAACGCCGGGGTGGCGCTCGGCGGGCCGTTCAGCGAGTCCGCCGACGAGGCGTGGCGGCGGGTCATCGAGGTCAACCTCATCGGCTCCGCGGTGACCTGCCGGGCCTTCCTGCCCGCGCTGCTGGCCGCCAAGGGCTACTTCCTGCAGGTCGCCTCGCTGGCCGCCATCACCCCCGCGCCCCTGATGACGGCCTACTGCGCCTCGAAGTCCGGCGTGGAGGCCTTCGCGCACAGCCTGCGCGCCGAGGTCGGCTGGCGCGGCGTCAAGGTCGGCGTGGGCTACCTGAGCTGGACCGACACCGACATGGTGCGCGGCGCCGACGAGGACGACCTGCTGCGCGACCTGCGGTCCCGGCTGCCGTGGCCGGCCAACCGCACCTACCCGGCCCAGCCGGCCGTGGACCGCCTGGTCGCCGGCATCGTGCGGCGCTCGGCGCACGTCTACGGCCAGTGGTGGCTGCGCGGCATGCAGCCGGTGCGCGGCCTGCTGCCCGCGGTCATCGGCCGGGTCGGGCAGCGCGAGATGCGGCGCCTGGGCCCGCGCCTGCAGGAGAGTGCCGCCGCCCGCACCGGTCTGGTGGGGGCCGGCGGCGCGGCGGACGAGAAGCAGCGCTCCGCCCGCTGAGCCCGCCGCCTCCGCCACCCGGGGACGGCCGGGGACGGCGGGCGGGGGCGGCAGGAACGGAGTCCGGCGGCTCCGCGTCCGGCGCCCCGCGCCTTCCCGGACAGCCGGGGAGGACGCGGGGCGCCGCCGCCGTACCGGGGGCGGGGATCCTCAGCCGAAGTCCTCGTCCCAGTCGTCGGTGTGCCGCACCTGGCGCCTGGGCTTGCGCAGCCCCTGCTCGGGGCCGGGCCCTCCGGTGTCCTCCCGGCCGGTGCGGTGGATGTCCTCCCGGCCCGTGCGATGCGTGTACTCCTCGCCGGTGCGCTCGAACCGCTCCCGTCCGGTGTCGCCGGACTCGCGGCTCTCCCGCTCGCCCTTCTTCCGGTCGCCGATGGCCTGCTCGGCGCGTTCGCGCATCTCCCGGGCCTTGTCCCTGAACTTGTCTCCGGCACCCATGGCTCGCTCCTTCACTGTCGCTGGGGCACTCGAACGGCCTATTCCAGCGTGGCACGGGTGGACATACGCCGCATGTCCCCGTAATCCGTGCGCCGGTCCGCCGTGTCCCGCCCGGGTACCCGCGCGACGGCGGCCCTCACGACCCCGCGCCGCCGCCCTTGCCGCCGGGACCGCTGTCGCCGGGACCGCGTGGAGGGAGCGGCGGACGACGGCGGTCCGGGGCGTGGTCGTAGCCGGGCGGAGTACGGGTGCCGTGCCGCTCCAGCAGCTCCAGCGCGGTGCGCACCGCCGTCTCCAGCGCCACGTAGCGGCCCTCGGCCCAGTCCACCGGGGTCCGCAGCGCCTCGATGTCGGGCTCCACCCCGTGGTTCTCCACGCCCCAGCCGTAGCCCTCGAACCAGGCCGCGTTCATCGGGACGGTGATCACCGTCCCGTCGCCCAGCCGGTGCCGGCCGGTCATCCCCACCACGCCGCCCCAGGTCCGGGCGCCCACCACGGGGCCGAGGCCGAGCAGCCGGAACACCGCGGTGATCATGTCCCCGTCGGAGGAGGTCGCCTCGTCGGCCAGCGCGACGACCGGCCCGCGCGGCGCGTCGGAGGAGTACGACACCGGCTGCGCGTCGCGGGTCAGGTCCCAGCCCAGGATCCGCCGGGTCAGCTTCTCCACCACCAGCTCGCTGATGTGGCCGCCCGCGTTGCCCCGGACGTCCACCAGCAGCGCGGGCCGGGTGACCTCCATCCGCAGGTCCCGGTTGAACTGCGCCCAGCCCGAGCCGCCCATGTCCGGGATGTGCAGGTAGCCGCAGCGGCCGTCGCTGAGCTGCCGCACCACCTCGCGGCGGCGGGTCACCCAGTCCTGGTAACGCAGGGGCCGGTCGTCGGTCAGCGGCACCACCGCCACCCGGCGCAGCCGGGGCGCCCGGGCGGCAGACGCGTCCGCCGCGTCGGTGCCGTCCCCCACTTCTCCGCCCGGTCCCGTCCGGCCCGCGGCGGGCGGCTCGGTGACGGTCAGCTCGACACCGGTCCCGCCGGTCGCGGCCAGCAGTGGCCACGGCCCGGCGACCGGGTCGACCGGCCGGCCGTCGATGTGGGTGAGCACCGCGCCCTCCCGGATACCGGTGCCGGCCAGCGGCGAGCGCGCCTTGGAGTCCGAGGAGTTGCCCGGCAGGATGCGGGCGATCTGCCAGCCGCCGTGCCGGTCGCGCCGGAAGTCCGCCCCCAGCAGGCCCAGCGGGCGCTGGTAGTGGGGAGGGCCCTCGTTCCGGCGGGCGGGCGTGACGTAGGCGTGCGAGGTGCCCAGCTCGCCCATCGTCTCGCGCAGCAGATCGGCGAACTCGTCGGGCGTCGCGACCCGTTCCACCAGCGGCCGGTACTGGTCGAGGACCGCCGCCCAGTCGATGCCGCACATCGACGGCTCCCAGAAGTAGGCGCGCACGATCCGGCCCGCCTCCTCGAACGCCTGCCGCCACTCGGCACCGGGATCGACCCGGTGCACGATCCGCCGCATGTCCACGACGACCATCGAGTCGCTGTCCGCCAGGTCGGTCGCCGGGACCGCGCGCAGCTCCTCGTCCTCGTGGACCAGCAGCCGGGTGCCGTCCCCACTGGGCGCGAACCACTCGACCAGACCGGTCAGTTCCGTCCGCTTGGCCCTGGCCGGGTCGTAGTGCTCCAGGGTCGGCTTGCCGGAGGTGTCCGAGGGATTCACGAACGTCTCGCCGAGGGCCCCGGAGATCGGCCAGCGCAGCCACACCAGCCCGCCGCCGCTGACCGCGTGCAGCGAGGAGTACTTCGATGCGGCCACCGGGAACGGCGTCACCCGGCTGGCCAGCCCTTCGGCCTCCACGGTCACCGAGCCGTCCGCGCCGTCGGTGTCGTCCGGGTCGAGGCCGCCCGCCGCCGGGCGGCCCTCGGGGGTCAGCGCGAACGGGGACGGCGTGGCCGAGGAGAGCGGCACCAGGTAGGGGCGGCAGCCCAGCGGGAAGGACAGGTCGCCGGTGTGGACGTCGTAGACCGGGTCGAAGCCGCGCCAGGACAGGAACGCCAGGTAGCGGCCGTCCCGGGTGAACACCGGCTCCTCGTCCTCGAAGCGTCCGTCGGTGACGTCCACGACCGGCTGGTCCGGGTCGCCCGGCCGGGCGATGCGGATCCGGCTGAGCGACCGGCCCACACTCGGGTGGGCCCAGGCCAGCCAGCCGGAGTCGGGGGAGAACGACAGGTCGCGGACGGGGCCGTTGTCCGAGCGGACCAGCTCGGTCACCTCGGGTTCCGCGGCGTCGGTCTCCGGCTCGGGCCCCACCGGGACCAGCAGCAGGCGCCCGTCGTGGGAGGCGACCGCCAGCGTCCGCCCGTCCGGTGCCGCGGTCATCTCCCGCACCCGGCCCAGCTGCCCGGCGGCCACCCGGCGCGGGGGACGGCCGCCGGACGCCCGGGGCAGATGCGCGATCTCGACGGCGTCCTCGCCCTCGGCGTCCGTGACGTACGCGACGCGGCCGGTGTCCCCGAGCATCCGCGGAAGCCGCACCCGCACCCCGGGGACGTCGCAGATCGCCCGGGAGGGGCCGTCGCGGTGGGTGAGCCAGTACAGGCTGCCGCGCACACAGACCGCGCTGGCCCGTCCCGTGGTGTCCACGGCGAGGGAGTCCACGTGCCGGGCGGTGGGCACCTGATAGGCGCGCCGCCCGGCCCGCGGGCCCGCGGTGCGCACCGCCAGGCGCCGCGGGCGGCTGTCCGGGGTCAGCTCCTCCAGCAGCCACAGCTCGCCCGCGCACTGGTAGACCACGCGGCTGCCGTCGGTGGCGGCGTGGCGGGCGTAGAACGTGTCGTGGTCGGTGTGCCGCCACAGCCGGGTGCCGTCCGGGCGGCAGGAGTACAGGTTGGCGACCCCCTCGTGGTCGGAGAGGAAGGCGATGCGGTCGCCGACGAACATCGGGCGGTCCAGGTGCCCGTCCAGGTCCCCCAGCAGCCGCCGCCCGTCCAGCCACAGCCGGCCCGTCGCGCCGCCCCGGTAGCGCTTCCAGGACGCCGGCTCGTGCGGCGGCTTGCCGGTCAGCAGCAGGGTGCGGCGGGTCCGGCCGGTGCCGCTGAGCTGGATGTCGGCGCACGGGCCCCACGGCATGCGCTCGCCCGGGCTGCCGTCCGGCGGCAGCCCGTAGGCCCAGGAGAAGTGGGAGAACGGCTGGTCGTGCGAGCTGACGGCCAGCACCCGGCTGCCGGTCGTACGCTCCGCCGGAGTCCAGCCGCACACCCGGGTGTCCGGGGCGCCCCAGTGGGTGAGCTGCCGGGCGGGCCCGCCGTCCGCGGACATCAGGTGGACCTCGGGGTCCAGGGTGCGCCACCCGGTCCAGGCGATGTGCCGGCCGTCGGGGGAGAAGCGGGGCGGGCCCACGCGGGTGCGGTCCACGGTGAGCCGGCGCGCGGGTTCCGGCCGCGCGCCGGGGGCGGGCAGCGGCGCCAGCCACAGGTCGTCCTCGGTGACGAAGCAGAGCCGGTCCCCGTGCAGATCCGGGAACCTCAGATATCCGGCCGCCTCCTCGTCCGGCGACTCCGGCACCTCCGCCGGGCCGGGTACGTCGCCCGTACCGCCGTCGTCCGGTCCTGCCATGTCCGTCACGTCGGTCACGTCTTCCATGCTTCGACTGCCCCCGGGTCCCGGCAACTCGTGCTCAATCCGCTCCGGACCGTGACGTGCGTCACGCCGGCCGCTTGCGCTCACCCACCCGGCCGCGCCGCGCGTCCGGATGAGTGAAACCACCACACCTACCCGATCCGACGACGTATTACCCGGAGGAGAACCGACCCGTGGCTACGTTTCTGTACAGACTCGGCCGCCTGAGTTTCCGGCGTCGCCGCTGGGTCGCCCTGATATGGGTGGCTCTGCTGTTCGCGGTGTCCTTCGCCGCGGCCACCGCGGAGGGGAACGCCGAGGACGACTTCGCGCTCCCCGGGACCGAGGCCCAGCAGGCGTTCGACCTGATGGAGGAGGCGTTCCCGGAGGCCAACGCCGAGTCGATCAGCGCCCGCCTCGTCTTCCGGGCCCCGGACGGCGAGGAGATCATCGCCCCTGACCACCAGGCGGTGGTCGAGGACGTCCTGGGGCGGATGGCCGAGGGCGACCGCGTCCTCGCGGTCAGCGACCCCTTCGAGCACGGCGGGCTCAGCGCGGACGGCACCATCGCCTACGCCACCGTGGACTACCGGGCCACCTGGACCGACATCACCGAGGACATGCGCGAGCATCTCTTCGACACGATGGACGCCGGCCGGGACGCCGGTCTGGAGGTCGAGGCCGGCGGCGAGATCGCCATGGGCGAGCCGGACTTCGGCGAGGGCGAGATCATCGGCATCGGCGTCGCGGCCCTGGTCCTGCTGATCACCTTCGGTTCGCTGGTGGCCGCGGGACTGCCGCTGGTCACCGCGCTCGTCGGGGTCGGCACCGGCATGGCCGGTATCACCGCGCTGGCCGCCGTGGCGGGCCTGTCGGAGATGACCGGTGTGCTGGCGATGATGATCGGCCTGGCGGTCGGCATCGACTACGCGCTGTTCATCGCCTCCCGCTACCGGTCCGAACTGATCGAGGGGCACAGCCGCGAGGAGGCCGTCGGGCGGGCCGCCGGCACGGCGGGATCCGCCGTGGTCTTCGCCGGCGCGACGGTGATCATCGCACTGGCAGGTCTGGCGATCGTCAACGTTCCGCTGCTGACCAAGATGGGTCTGGCAGCCGCCGCCACCGTGGCCATCGCGGTGCTGATCGCCCTGACCCTGGTCCCGGCCGCCCTGGGCTTCGCCGGCAAGCGGATCTTCGGCAAGCGGGCCCGGCAGTCCAACCCCGCCACCGGTGTTCCGCTGACCCTGAACAAGAACGGCAAGGAGAACCACGGCAGCCGCTGGGCCAGGATGGTGCTGCGCCGGCCGGTGCTGGTGCTGGCCGCCTGCGTGGTCGGTCTCGGCGCCCTGGCGCTGCCGGTAGCCGACCTGGAACTGGGCCTGCCCGACGACGGCACGCAGCCGGTCGACACCACCCAGCGCAAGGCCTACGACATGCTCTCCGACGGCTTCGGCGCCGGATTCAACGGTCCGCTGATGCTCGTCCTGGACGCCCGGGAGGCGGCGGACCCGCAGGGCGCGGCGGAGACCGTCAGCGCCGGTGTCGAACAGCTCGACGGTGTGCTCGCGATGGCACCGCCCCGGTTCAACGAGGCCGGCACGGTCGCCACCGTCATCGCCTTTCCGGCGAGCGGCCCGGCCGACCCGGCCACCGCGGACCTGGTCGCCGACCTCCGCGGCAGTGTCATCCCGCCGCTGGAGGAGGAGACCGGCGCCGAGGTGTTCGTCTCCGGCCAGACGGCGGTCGAGGGGGACTTCTCCACCGTGATGACCGACGCCCTGGTGCCCTACCTGACGCTCGTCGTCGGCCTGGCGTTCATCCTGCTCATGCTCGTCTTCCGGTCCGTCCTGGTGCCGCTGAAGGCCGCGCTCGGCTTCCTGTTCTCGGTGCTCGCCGCGCTGGGGGCCGTGGTGGCGGTCTTCCAGTGGGGCTGGCTGGCCGGCCTCATCGGCGTCTCGGAGACCGGCCCGATCATGAGCATGATGCCGATCTTCATGATCGGAGTGATCTTCGGGCTCGCCATGGACTACGAGGTCTTCCTCGTCACCCGGATGCGGGAGGCCCACGTCCACGGCGAGGACTCCCACCAGTCGGTGATCTCCGGCTTCAACCTCAACGCCCGGGTCGTCACCGCCGCCGCGATCATCATGATCAGCGTCTTCGCCGGGTTCATCACCGCCCACGAGGCGATGGTCAAGATGATGGGCTTCGGGCTGGCCATGGCCATCCTCATCGACGCCTTCGTCGTCCGGATGACCCTGGTTCCGGCCGTGCTGGGCCTGCTGGGCGAGAAGGCCTGGTGGCTGCCGCGCTGGCTGGACCGGATCCTGCCGGACGTCGACGTGGAGGGCGCCAAGCTGGAGCGGTACCTGGAGGCCGAGGGCCGCGGCCGGGAGACCGTCCGCGCCGAACGCGAGCCCGCCACCGTCGGAAGCTGACCACGCCCGGGACCCGCGCGCGAGCGCGGGTCCCCACCGACGCCGGAGCCCGGCACCTTCCCCCGGTGCCGGGCTCCGGTACGGGGGCACCCGGGCGCGGCTACGTGAGTCCGCTCACGGGGAGTAGCCGGAGCCCGAGTCCGGCAGAGGGACACGCCGGGCGTCTTCCGCGGGTCCGGGTCCGTCCGGCCGGGTGCTGACCGTCACACACCTTCACCCCGCTGCTGGCCACCGCCGCCTGGATGACCCCACAGGCCCGCAACCTCCTCGCCGACGCCCTCGACCACACCCAGATGCAGAACCGCCGGCTCCGCCAGCAGCTCGCCGCCCAGCTGTCCAACGTCCGGGCCTTCCCCCGGCAGCCCCCGCTGATTACCGACTGCCCAGAGGTCAAAGCAGCAGGTCAGCGCCCGAGACAGTGTCGGTCTACCCGCTGAGGAAAGACCGCCTACTCATTGAGTCCGGCTTGCAGCAGGGCGGTCGTCAGCTGTGCGGCGGCGTCCGGGCGGCCGAGGTGGCGGGCCTGGTGGGCCATGTGGGTACGCCGCTCCGGGGAGGTGATGACGGGTTCCAGGGCATGCTGGAGCTGTTCGGTGGTGGCGTTCTCTTTGGTGAGGGCGATGGCGGCGCCGGAGCGTTCCAGGTGTTGGGCGTTATGGGCCTGTTCGTGTCCGGCGGAGGAGGCGAGGGGGATGAGGATGGCGGGCTTGCCGAGGGCGGTGAGCTCGGCGATGGTGCCGGCGCCGCTGCGGGAGATGACGATATCGGCGAGGGTGAGGACGTCGGGGAGTTCGGGACCGATGAAGTCGCTGACCCAGTACCGGGCGCGCAGTTGCGGCGGCAGGGTGTCTGCGTGCTGGCGGCACTGGTCGAGGGAGGCCGAGCCGCACTGGTGGAGGACGTTGGCCGACTGGAGGAGCCAGGGCAGGACGCCTTGGAGCAGGGTGTTGATCTGGGCGGAGCCCCGGGCGCCGCCGGTGACGTACACGGTGGGCAGGGTCCGGTCGAAGCCGGTGAGCCCGAGGGCGCTGATGGCTTTGTCGGGGTGGCCGGTCAGGATCTCGGGGCGGACGGGGTTTCCGGTGACGATCGCGGTGGCGCGGGCGGCCTCGGGAAGGAGGGGCAGGGTGGATTCGGAGGAGACGGCGACCTGGGTGGCAGCGCGGGCGAGGGCGCGGTTGGCCAGTCCGAGGCGGACGGTCTGCTCGTGGAGGACCAGGGGACGGCGGCAGAACTTGGCGGCCAGGCCGACGGGGACGGCGACATAGCCGCCGGTGGACAGAACCACGTCGGGTTTGAAGTCGGAGACGATGGAGCGGGCCTGGGCGACGCCGAGGGGGACGCGTCCCATGTCCTTGATATTGGCCGGTGAGGCCAGCTTGAGCGGGTTGCTGGAGCGGCGGATCTTGCCGGTCGCGACGGTCTCGAAAGAGATGCCTTCGGCGGGGGCCACCCGGGCTTCCAAGCCGTTCGCGGTGCCGACCCACAGCACATCGAGGGCCTTGCCGTGCTGGGCGAGGCGGGCCTGGGTAGCGCGGACGGCGGTGAGCGCGGGGTAGGTGTGGCCGCCGGTGCCGCCTCCTGTGACGAGGAGGCGGAAGGGCCGCTCAAGGCCGCGGATGCGGGTGGCGAGGGAGTCGCTGGTCACGGCGGAGGAGCGTTCCATTCGTCGAAGCGCCGGCCCCACGCCGGCGCTGGCGGTGTGCGGATGTCGCGGACGATAGCAGCGGGCCGCCGCCCGTTTCGGGTGCTGCCGGTGGACAGGCTTCTGGTCCAGTCGCTGCGCTCGCCCGAGCGCGTGGTTGTCGCGGCGGTAGTGCGTCACTGCCCGGGATTCGTCCTGCGTCCGGGCTGTGATCCGGTCGAGTCGGGGCAGGGTGTCGGAGATGAGGAGCTTTCCGTAGCGGATCGACCGCTGCCAGACGTCCCGCACTTCGTCGCTCTCGGGCCAGATGGAGAAGACGGCTTCGGTGAGCAAGGGGCCCGAGTCGATGCCGGCGTCGATGGTGTGGATGGTGATGCCGTGCAGGCTCTCGCCGTTGCGCAGTGCCCAGTTCACCGGCCGGGCTCCTCGGTACTCGGGAAGGCGGCCGGGGTGGCAGTTGATGATCTGCTCGGTGGCGTCGATGAGACTCCTGCCGATGATCTTGTCGTGTAGAACACTGAAGATGAGGCCGCAGCGCCCCGGTTCGAGTTCGCACCAGTCACCCGAGTGAACCGCGCCGGGGTGTTCGCCGGTACCGTGAGAGACCCGCGGAGCGGTATCTCCGGTAGACGAGGCGGGCACCGATGCCGAAGCGCACACCGAACTACCAGCTCAAGAGCCTTCTGAACGAGGCCCGGCTGACGTACGAGTCCACCGCCCGGACCGTCCGCGCGGTCGCCGCTGAGATGGGCGAGGGCCTCCAGACCAACAAGTCCGGCGTGCACCACTGGGTGAGCCACGGCGCAGTTCCCGAGGAACCCGCGGCCCGCTGCCTCGCCGAAGCGCTCTGCCGCCGCCTCGGGCGCCGCATCACCCTCCAGGATCTGGGACTTCCTTCCCTGGCCGGCGGTGAGGATGACCGCCCGCACCCGCAAAGCCGTCCGGCACATGCGCCGCGACCTCGCCCCCTACCGCACCCGCGGCCTGCGCTGCGCGGCCGAACTTGATGAACGCGCCGCTGGCTTCCTCGCCTCCGCCTGACCGGCCTCCGGCTCCCACTCCTCGTCCGGTGCACCGTAGGGGCCGAACGGTCCGCTCTCTCCGGGTCTGCGGGCGCCGAGCAGCGCGGCGCCGCCCTTCATCCGGTGCCAGGCGGGGATCACCGGCCGCTGCCTTCGAGCTGGCGCGGCAGGCGGCTGGCCCGCAGCTCCTTCAGGTCCGGGATGTGTGGTTGTAGAGGGTGCCGACGGAGACCCCCAGCAGCCGGGCGATGGCGGTCACGGAGTGCTCGGGATTGGGCAGCATGTCCCGCGCGGCGCGGATCAGGTCCTCGGTCATCACGGTGGGCCGGCCGCACTGCAGTCCGCCGTTGTCGGCCTCTTCCGACGTGGCGTGGAACAGGGCCACGCGGCCGACAGTTTCTCCAGCCTGGTCGAGCTGATCAAGCGCACGTAGGCGCCGGAACACCGTCAACCGGCGCGGCCCCGGCCCCGTGGAAGCGAACCCGCCGGGGCTGCCGCCGGACGTCTCCTTGCCGGGCGGGACAGTTGATCAGGTGTGTCCCTCCGGGCGGGGCCGGCGGCAACCCCGGTACGGCCGGGAGTTGGATCGCGCTGCGTGAGCACGCTCGTCGAGCGTGGGTGCCCGGCGGTGCGGAGGACCGGTGGCGCCCCCTGGGCGCCCGGAGCCGGTTCGTTCACCCTCCGGTCGTTTCGCCGCAGGGGCGCTCTTGCGAATTGCTTGCAACTGCGCGTTAGAGTGGTGAGTGATGAGATCCGGGTGAGTCTTCGCAGAGAGCGAGTGCGGCATGCACGTCCCCGACGGGTTCTTCAACGCCCCCGTGTCCGTGGCGGCCGGGGCGGTCGCGGCCGGTGCCATCGCCGTCTCGCTGCGCGGCGCGCGCCGCGAGCTGGACGAGCGCACCGCCCCGCTGGCCGGCCTGGTCGCCGCCTTCGTCTTCGCCGTGCAGATGCTCACCTTCCCGGTGGGTGCGGGCACCAGCGGGCATCTGATGGGCGGAGCCCTGGCCGCGATCCTGGTCGGCCCGTACACGGCGGTCCTCGTGCTGACCGTCGTCCTGGGCATACAGGCCCTGCTGTTCGCCGACGGCGGCCTGAGCGCGCTGGGCATCAACATCACCCTGCTGGGTGTCGTCGCGGTGCTCGTCGCCTGGGCCGTCTTCCGCGGCCTGCTGTGGACGCTCCCCGACAACCGCCGCAGCGTCACCACCGCCTCCTTCGCCGCGGCGTTCGTCTCGGTGCCCGTCGCCGCGGCCGTCTTCACCGGCCTCTACGCCCTGGGGGGCACCACCGAGGTGCCGATCGGCACCGTCCTGGCCGCCATGGTCGGCGTGCACACCGCCATCGGCATCGGCGAGGGCGTCATCACCGCTCTGACCGTCGGCGCGGTCCTCGCCGTCCGGCCCGACCTGGTGCACGGCGCCCGCGGGCTGGTCCGCCCGCTGCGGCTGCGCACCGCCGACGGCAGCCTGGTGCCGGCCGAACCGGCCGCCGGGCCGGAGCCCGCCGTGGCGCGTCCGACCCGTCCGCTGTGGCTGGCCGGTCTGGCGGCCACCGTGCTGGCGGCCGGCCTGATCAGCGCGTACGCCTCCGAGAAGCCGGACGGACTGGAGAGCGTGGCCGAGGAGCACGGCATCGCCGAGGCCGAGGAGAAGCACCGGTTCGCCGACTCCCCGCTGGGCGACTACGGCGTGCGCGACATCGACAACGAGAGCCTGTCCGTGGGGCTGGCAGGGCTCATCGGGGCCGGGGTCACCCTCGCCGCCGGCACCGGGGCCTTCCTCGCGCTGCGCCGCCGGAACGGCACGGACACGGCCGGCGGCTCCACCGGGGACCGCGCCCGCCAGGAAGCCGCCAGGCCATGACCCCCGGCCGCCTCCACCGCCTGCACCGCCCCGGCAGCACCCCGGTGCACGCACTGCCCGCGCACACCAAGCTGGTCGCGGTGTTCGGCTTCGTCGTCGTGGTGGTCTCCACCCCGCGCGAGGCGGTCTGGGCATTCGGTCTCTACGCCCTGCTGCTGGCCGGCGTCGCCGCGCTCGCCCGGGTCCCGGCCGGGTTCCTGCTGCGCCGCATGGCCATCGAGATCCCCTTCGTCACCTTCGCCCTGCTGCTGCCGTTCCTCGCCACCGGGGAACGCGTCGAGATCCTGGGCATGTCGCTGAGCGAGCCCGGCCTGTGGGGCGCGTGGAACATCCTCGCCAAGGCCACCCTCGGCGTGGCCGCCTCCGTCCTGCTCGCCGCCACCACCGAGATCCGCGACCTCCTGCTCGGCCTGCAGCGGCTGCGGCTCCCCCCGCTGCTGGTGCAGATCGCCTCCTTCATGATCCGCTACGTCGACGTGGTCGCCGGCGAACTGCACCGGATGCGGATCGCTCGCGAGTCCCGGGGCTTCCAGGCCCGCGGGCCCCGGGCCTGGAAGGCGCTCGCCCACACCGCCGGCGCACTGTTCATCCGCAGCTACGAGCGGGGGGAGCGCGTGCACCTGGCGATGCTGAGCCGGGGATACTCGGGAACCATGCCCGTCCTCGACCGTGTCACCGCGAACCGGACCCAGTGGGCCCGCGCCGTCGCGCTGCCCGCCGCCGCCCTGCCCTTCTGCCTGCTGGGATGGGCCCTGTGACCGGCCCCGGCCCGGCCGGCCCGCCCGGATCACCGCCGCCCTCACTGGAGGTCAGCGGCCTCGCCTACGCCTACCCCGACGGCCACCAGGCGCTGTTCGGCGTGGACCTGACCCTGCGGCCCGGAGAGCGGGTCGCGCTGCTCGGCCCCAACGGCGCGGGCAAGACCACCCTGGTGCTGCACCTCAACGGCATCCTCACCGCCGGTGCCGGCAGCGTCCGCGTCGCCGGGCTGCCCGTGGACCGCGAGCACCTCGCCGAGATCCGCCGCCGGGTCGGCATCGTCTTCCAGGACCCGGACGACCAGCTGTTCATGCCCACCGTCCGGGAGGACGTCGCCTTCGGCCCGGCCAACGCCGGTCTGCGCGGCGCCGAGCTGGAGGCCCGGGTCAACGCCGCGCTGGAGCGCGTCGGCATGGCCGGGTACGCCGACCGCCCCCCGCACCACCTGTCCTTCGGCCAGCGGCGCCGCGTCGCGGTCGCCACCGTGCTGGCGATGGACCCGGAGATCCTGGTGCTGGACGAGCCCTCCGCCAACCTCGACCCGGCCGCCCGCCGCGAACTGGCCGACATCCTGCGCTCCCTGGACCTGACCCTGCTCATGGTCACCCACGATCTCCCCTACGCCCTGGAGCTGTGCCCGCGCTCGGTGATCCTCGGCGACGGCACCATCACCGCCGACGCCCCCACCCGCGAGCTGCTGAGCGACGAGGACCTGCTGCGCCGCCACCGTCTGGAGCTGCCCTTCGGCTTCGACCCGGCGGCCGCCGCGCTCCGGTCCCCGGGAAGCGACTGACCACGGACGCCGCTGCCGGTGTCGATCAGCCCGCGGCCGGTTAGGCTCCCGGCGGGCGATCAACGTGCGGGAGGCGGCATGCGGCGGTTCGACGGATACAGCGCGCTGGTGACGGGCGCCGGGCGGGGCATCGGGGCGGCCGTCGCCGGGCGGCTCGCGGCCGAGGGCGCACGGGTGATGGTCACCGACATCGAGCGGGGCCGGGCCCAGGCCGTCGCCGCGGACATCCGGGAGAAGGGCGGCGTCGCCGACTCCGCGGTCTGCGATGTCGCCGACCGGGTGGCGGTGGAAGCGGCGGTGGGCACGGCGGTCGAGCGCTTCGGCGGACTCGACGTGCTGGTCAACAACGCCTTCTCCTGCACCGCGGACACGCCGGCCTTCGAGCAACAGCCCGACCACGCCTGGGACCGCGATCTGGACATCACGCTCAGCGGGGCCTTCCGCTGCGTCCGCTCCGCACTGCCGCACCTGGTGGAGGCCGGAGGCCGGGGAGCGGTCGTCAACATCGGCTCCGTCAACGCCGAGGCCGACTTCGGCAACCACGCCTACAGCGCCGCCAAGGCCGGGCTCGCCTCGCTGACCCGCACGCTCGCCGGGCAGAACGCCGCGCGCGGGGTGCGGGTGAACATGGTGGAACCGGGCACCGTGCACACACCCGCCTGGGCCGGGCGGGAGGACCGGCTGGAGCGGGCCGCCGAGCACTACCCGCTGGGCCGGGTGGGCCGCCCGGAGGACATCGCGGCCGCCGTGGCCTTTCTCGCCTCCGCCGACGCCGCCTGGATCACCGGCGTCACCCTGCCCGTCGACGGTGGCCTGCTCGCCTCCAACCTCGGCCTGCGCCGCGCCCTGTCCGGCGGCTGACGGCCCATCAGGCGGCGACGCCGGGACGCTGCGGGCGGCGCCGGATCAGTTCGACGCTTCCCCCGGTACGGCGGGCGCCGACGGCGGCCATCAACCGGTTGGAGGCGCTGTTGGTCTCGTCCACCTCGCAGACCATCTCCGGCACCCCGCGCGCGTGGAGAACGCCGGACACCCGGCCCAGCAGCGCCCCGGCCAGGCCCCGGCCACGACGGTCGGGCAGGACGCCGATCAGACCGAGCCGGGGCGGCCGGCCCTCCCGGATCCACACCCGGACGAGACCGGCGTACTCGCCGGTGCGCGCCTCCAGGGCGACCAGGTAGAGGGCGGGGTCGAACCCGGGGTCGGCCTTCAGATCCCGGGCGAACGAGGCGGGGTCGTTGCGCCACCCCGCGGTGCCGGGAACGTCCTGGCGCAGCCTGTCGTCCAGTAGCCGCAGCGGCTCCGGGTCCGCCGCGTCCGCGCCGATCACGTCGTAGCCGGGCGGCAGGGACGGACCATCTGCCCGGACCGGCAGTGCGTAGTGGTGCTCGCGGCGGTGCACGACGAACCCCCGGGCCTCCAGCGGCCCGAGGTCTTCCGGCCCGTCCGCCTCGATGTACAGGTCGGTGCCGGTCGCGGCGGTAGCGGCGTCCAGCAGCCGGCCCAGGACCCGCGGAGGGCAGGTGCCGGGAAGCAGGAAACAGCGGCCGTCGGGGCGGACCAGCCGGTCCATGGAGCCGACCGCGCGGCCGTCCTGCCATGCCGTCCACCGGCCCGCCGACTGGATCACGACAACGCTCACGCCGCGCATCCTAGGGGCGCCGGGACCCGGCCGCAGCCGGGTCGGCGAAACCCGTTCCCGGCCGGGCCACGTGCTCCGGCCGGGAACGCGGCGGTCAGGGGGCGACGCGCAGGACGCCGGCGACCAGCGGGCCGGCGATCTTGCCGCCGTGGCCGGAGGCCGGGACGAGAGCGGCCACGGCAAGGTCGTTGCGGTAGGCCGTGAACCAGGCGTTCGGCTTGTCCTGGTCCATCACCTCGGCCGAGCCGGTCTTGGCGCCGATGTCGCCGCCGAGACCCGCCATCGCCTCCGCGGCGGTGCCGCCGGTCGCGGTGATGTTCATCATCTGCCGCAGCTGCTGGGCGGCCTCGGGGGAGGGCCCGGCCGCCTGCGCCGGGGCGCGGCCGTCGAACGACAGCGGCACCAGGTACGGCTGACGGAACACTCCGGCCTTCACGGTGGCCGAGACCGAGGCCATCACCAGCGGGTTGGCGCGCACCGCGCCCTGGCCGATGAGGGCCGCCGCCATCTGCGCGTTCTCCTGCGTGGGCACCGTGCCGTCCATCGTCGGCACCCCCGCCGACCAGTCCAGGCCGACGCCGAAGGCGTTCGCCGCGTACTTCCCGAGCTGGTCGTCGGCCAGCTCGGGGGCCTGGCTGATGAAGGCCGTGTTGCAGGAGGCCGCGAAGCTCTGCGCGAAGGTGCCGTTCTCGATCTCGAACTCGTTGAGGTTCTGGAACTCCCAGCCGCCGTGGTCGAAGAACTTCGGGCACGGATGAGGCTGCCCGCTGGCGGCCAGACCGTTCTCGATCAGCATCCCGGCGGTGACGATCTTCCAGGTGGAGCCTGGGGCGTAGCTGCCCTGGAGGGCGATGTCCGTGCCGTCCGCCGGGGAGTTGGCGACCGCCTGGACGGCACCGGTGCTGGGCTGCACCGCGACCAGTGAGGCCTTCTTCTTGCCCGCCACCGCGTCCTCGGCGGCCCGCTGGATCACCGGGTCGATGGTGGTGGGCACCTGGCCCGCGGTGGCCTCGGCGAGCAGCAGCAGCTGTTCGGTGCGCTCGCCCTCCTCGTCGACGATCCGGGTCTCGATCTCGGGCGTGGAGCCGGCCCGCTCGCCGTAGCGCTCGCCGAGCACGGCGACGATTCCGGCCAGGGACGGGAACGCCTCGGTGTCCAGCGGCTGCCCGGTGCGGTCCAGCGCGGTCACCGGCGGAGCGGAACCGGACGGGCCGGTCTCGACGCGGTGGCCCTCGTCGAGCTGCGGGTGCAGCACGGCCGGTTCCCAGGCGACGAGCGGGTCGCCGTTGTCCTCGTCGCGCACCACGGTGAGCTCGGACTCGTAGCCGAGCTCGCCCTCCAGGCCCTCGAAGGAGACGCGGGCGCTGACCGAGAACGGCACCGAGGCGCCCTCCGGCTCCTCCCCGGCCAGGGCGGGCTCCAGCTCCAGCTCCGTGACGGCCGCGTCCTCGGCGAACCCGGCGAGAGCCTCCTCCGCCTCCTCCGGGGCGTCGGTGAGGCCGGCCGCCAGCTCGATGTCACCGGCGGACCAGGCCGTGAGGAACTCCTCGGTGGCGGCCAGCACTTCCGCCGCGGTGGGCGGCTCCGGCGCCGGTTCGGCCTCGGAGCCGCTCGCCGTCAGCGCGCTGCGGTCCGGGTCCCGGTCACCGCCCAGCACCGTGTACGCCCCGACGCCGATGGCCGACACCACGACCGCGAACGCCGCGCCGATGATGGCGATTTTCTGCCCGTCCCGCATCCGAACCCTGCCCCTTCGTCCGTTCGCCCGCAGCCTACCGGCGGTCAGATCCAGGTGTGGAACCACATCCGGGCGCGCCAGGCGTCCATCGGGATCTCGGCGCCGGTGTAGAGGGGATGGAAGTAGACGAAGTTCCAGGCCACCAGCAGCAGGAGCACCCCGCCCGCCGCCAGGCCTCGGGCGCGTCGCCGTTCGGAGCAGCCCGGCGGTCCCGCCAGTGCGCCGATCAGCATGGCCACCGCCAGACACAGGAACGGCACCAGCACGACCGCGTAGAAGTAGAAGATGGTGCGTTCCTGGTACAGGAACCACGGCAGGTAGCCGGCGGCCACCGCGCACAGCACCGCACCGGCCCGCCAGTCGCGGCGCAGCAGCCAGCGGTAGACGACGTAGGCCAGCGCGAAGCAGGCCGTCCACCACAGCGCCGGGGTGCCCAGGGCCAGCACCTCGCGGGCGCAGCCGCTCGCGTGCGCGCAGCCGTCCTCCCCGCTGTCGGAGGACCGGTAGTAGAACGACACGGGCCGGGCCGCGACCAGCCAGCTCCACGGGTTGGACTGGTAGCTGTGCTGCTCCGTCAGTCCGACGTGGAAGGAGTACACCTCGGTGCTGTAGTGCCACAGGCTGCGCAGCGGGCCGGGGATCCAGGAGAAGGAGCTGTCCGCGCCGGCGGTGTCCGCCCAGTCCCGGTAGTACCCGCCGGAGGTGGCGAACCAGCCGGTCCACGAGACGAGGTAGACGGCCAGGGAGACCGGCACCAGCGAGACGAACGCGGGCAGCGCGTCCCGGCGCAGCATCGCCCGGTGCGGCTGCCGGGCCCCCGCGGTGCGGCGCGCGGCGGCGTCCCACAGGACGGTCAGGATGCCGAACGCCGCCAGCACGTACAGGCCGTTCCACTTGGTGGCGCACGCCAGGCCCAGGCAGATCCCCGCGGCCAGCCGCCAGGGCCGCGGGCCCAGCCCCAGCCGCCGCCCGGTCTCCGCGTCCGGCCGCAGCACCCCGTCCGGGGAGAGGCGCAGGGCTCCCGCCAGCCTCGCCCGGGCGCGGTCCCGGTCCACCAGCAGGCAGCCGAACGCGGCCAGGATCCAGAACATCAGCACCAGGTCGAGCAGCGCGGTGCGGCTCATCACGAAGTGCAGCCCGTCCACCGCCAGCAGCGCCCCGGCCAGGCAGCCCAGGGCGGTGGAGCGGAACAGCCGGCGGCCGATGCGGCACAGCAGGAACACCGAGAGGGTGCCGAGCAGCGCCACCGCGAACCGCCAGCCGAACGGGTTGAGCCCGAAGGCCCATTCGCCCAGTGCGATCGTCCACTTGCCGACCGGGGGGTGCACCACGTAAGAGGCGGTGTCCGAGAGCGGGATGCTGCCGGACAGGATCTGCTCGTTGGCGCCGTCGGGCCAGCTCGTCTCGTAGCCGCGGTGCAGCAGCGACCAGGCGTCCTTGGCGTAGTACGTCTCGTCGAATATCACCGCGTGCGGGGAGCCGAGGTTCCAGAACCGCAGCAGCCCGGCGAACGCCGCCACCAGCAGCGGCCCCGCCCAGCCGGTGATCCTGCCCAGCCGGGCCGCGGTCCGGGCGTCGAAGCCCAGGTACCGCCACAGGCCGGTCCCCGGCTCCGGGTACGGCGGCACCAGCCGGTCCCGCAGCCCGGTGCGCGGCCGGGGCACGTAGCCGAACCGGCGCAGCCGGTCCGCCCAGCCCTCGGCAGCCCCGGGGGACTGTTCCGGCAGGGTGTCGGTGGCGGTCTGGCTGCTCCTCACGCGGGCCATCTTGGCATCCTGCCCCGGAGGTCCTGCGAGGATGACCGTCGCGGGCGGAACCACGCCCGCCGCGCAGCGAGGAAGGCCGGCGGTGCGGGCCGGACGGGAAGGCATTGTGACAGGGACGCTGGTACTGGCGGGAACACCCATCGGGGATGTCGCCGACGCGCCGCCGCGGCTGGCCGCCGAGCTGGCCTCCGCAGACGTGGTGGCCGCCGAGGACACCCGGCGGCTGCGCCGGCTGGCCCAGGCACTGGACGTGCGGCCGGCCGGGCGCGTCGTGTCGTACTTCGAGGGCAACGAGGCGGCCCGGACCCCCGAGCTCGTCGAGGAGCTGGCCGGCGGCGCCCGGGTGCTGCTGGTGACCGACGCCGGAATGCCCTCGGTGTCCGACCCCGGCTACCGACTGGTGGCCGCCGCCGTCGAGCGGGGCGTGCGGGTGACGGCGGTGCCCGGCCCCTCGGCGGTGCTGACCGCGCTGGCGCTGTCCGGCCTGCCGGTGGACCGGTTCTGCTTCGAGGGATTCCTGCCGCGCAAGCCCGGCGAGCGGGCCGCGCGGCTGCGGGAGCTGGCCGGGGAACGGCGCACCCTCGTCTGCTTCGAGGCCCCGCATCGGCTGGCGGCGGCCCTGGAGGCCATGGCGGAGGCGTTCGGGCCGTCCCGGCGTGCCGCGGTCTGCCGGGAGCTGACCAAGACCTACGAGGAGGTGCGGCGCGGCTCCCTGGGGGAGCTGGTGCGGTGGGCGGCGCCGGGGGTGCGCGGCGAGATCACGGTTGTCGTGGAAGGCGCGGCCCCGCCCGCCCCCGGGGAGGCGGACGCGGCGGAGCTGGCGCGCCGGGTGGCCGCCCGCGAGGAGGCCGGGCAGCGCCGCAAGGAGGCGATCGCCGAGGTGGCCCGGGAGGCCGGGGTGCCCAAGCGGGAGGTGTTCGACGCGGTGGTGGCGGCCAAGGCGGACAAGGGCCCCGGCGCCGGGCCGGGCCCGGCCGGAGGGCCGGGGCGGGAACCGTAGGATCGGCCCATGGCCACGTCGACCGAGCTGCCCCCGCTGCCCGCCCCGCTGGCGGTGCCCGTCATCGACTCGCACACCCACCTGGACATGCAGGAGGGAACCGTCCGCGAGGCGCTGGAGAAGGCGGCCGCCGTGGGCGTGAGCGGGGTGGTGCAGATCGGCTGCGACGTGGAGCGGGCCCGGTGGGCGGTGGAGACCGCCGCCGCGCACGAGCAGGTGTGGGCGGCCGTCGCCCTGCACCCCAACGAGGCCCCCCGGCTCGCCCTGGAGCGGGGCCCGCGGGCGCTGGACGACGCGCTGGCCGAGATCGCCGGGCTGGCGGCCCGCTCCGAGGTCCGGGCGGTCGGCGAGACCGGCCTGGACTACTACCGCACCGGCGAGGAGGGCATCGCGGCCCAGCAGCGTTCCTTCCGCGAGCACATCTCCCTCGCCAAGGAACTCGACCGCACCCTGGTCATCCACGACCGCGAGGCGCACCGGGACGTGCTGCGCATCCTGCGGGAGGACGGCGCCCCCCGGCGCACCGTGTTCCACTGCTTCTCCGGCGACGCCGCGATGGCGAAGGAGTGCGCCGAGGCCGGCTACTACATGTCCTTCGCGGGCAACGTCACCTTCAAGAGCGCCCAGCCGCTGCGGGACGCCGTCGCGGTGGCGCCGCCGGAGCTGCTGCTGGTGGAGACCGACGCGCCGTTCCTCACCCCGGTCCCCCACCGGGGGCGGCCCAACGCCCCCTACCTCGTCCCGGTGACCGTGCGCGCGATGGCCGCGGTCAAGGGGATGGGGGAGGACGAGCTGGCCGGGCACCTGCGGCGCAACACCCACCGGGCCTTCGGCGACTGACCGGGACCACCGGCCGGGCGGCGGTGGCCGGGCGGCGGCGGGCCCGTCCGGCGGGCGCCCGTAAACTGCACGGGTGAGCAGCCAGGACACCACCGACGAGCCCGCCCCGGCGGCCCTGCTGGGCCCGGCCGACGTCCGTGAACTGGCCGCCGCGCTCGGGGTGCGCCCCACCAAGCAGCGCGGGCAGAACTTCGTCATCGACCCGAACACGGTGCGCCGGATCGTCCGGGTGGCCGCGGTGACCGATCAGGACACGGTCGTCGAGATCGGCCCCGGGCTCGGCTCGCTGACCCTGGCCCTGCTGCAGACCGCGGGGCACGTCACGGCCGTCGAGATCGACGAGGTGCTGGCCGCCGCGCTGCCCGCCACGGTGGCCGCCCGGCTCCCGGACCGGGCCGGGCGCTTCTCGCTGGTCCACCGGGACGCGCTGCGGGTCACCGAGCTGCCCGGCCCGGCGCCCACCGCGCTGGTGGCGAACCTGCCGTACAACGTCGCGGTGCCGGTGCTGCTGCACATGCTCGAGAACTTCCCGACGATCCGGCGCACGCTGGTGATGGTGCAGTCCGAGGTCGCCGACCGGCTGGCCGCGCCGCCCGGCTCCAGGGTGTACGGGGTGCCGTCGGTCAAGGCGGCCTGGTACGCCGAGGCCAAGCGGGCCGGGGCGATCGGCCGCACCGTCTTCTGGCCCGCACCCAACGTCGACTCCGGGCTGGTGTCGCTGGTCCGCCGGGACCCACCGGGCACCACGGCGTCCCGCCGGGAGGTGTTCGCCGTGGTGGACGCGGCCTTCGCGCAGCGCCGCAAGACGCTGCGCTCGGCGCTGGCCGGCTGGGCGGGTTCTCCGGCCGCGGCCGAGGCGGCCTGCACGGCCGCCGGGGTGGACCCCCGGGCCCGCGGCGAGGCCCTCACCGTCGAGGAGTTCGCCGCCGTCGCCGAGCACAGACCTGGTTGACCCGTCAGGGAACAGCCATCGGAACAGACACAGAACAACCGAGACAGCCGAGAACGATCAGGAACGGCCAGACGATGACCGAAGGCGACCGCCACGCGACGCCCGCCCCCCGGAGCACCGACGCCATGACCGCCCCTCGCCCCGCCGGCATCCCGGTCACCGTCCGCGCCCCCGCCAAGGTCAATGTGCAGCTGGCCGTCGGCGGCCTGCGCCCGGACGGCTTCCACGACCTGGCCAACGTCTTCCTGGCCGTCTCCCTGCACGACACCGTCACCGCCTCCCCCTGCGACACCCTGGAGATCACCTGCACCGGCCCCGGCGCCGCGCAGGTGCCGCTGGACGACACCAACCTCGCCGTCCGCGCCGCCCGCCTGCTGGCCGCCCGGCACGGCCGCGCCCCCGGCGTCCGGCTGCACATCGACAAGGACATTCCGGTCGCCGGCGGCATGGCCGGCGGCAGCGCGGACGCCGCCGCGGCCCTGCTGGCCTGCGACACCCTGTGGGGAACCGCGACGCCCCGTGCCGAACTCCTGAAGCTGTGCGCAGAGCTCGGCTCCGATGTGCCCTTCGCCCTGGCCGGCGGCGTCGCACTGGGCCGCGGCCGGGGCGAGCTGCTGACCGCCCTGGAGGTCACCGGCACCTTCCACTGGGTCTTCGCCCTCGCCGACGGCGGCCTGTCCACCCCCGCCGTCTACCGCGAGTGCGACCGGCTCCGGGAGGCCGCCGGCACCGGCTTCACCGCCGACGAGGTGCCCGCCCCCGAACCCGACCCCGAACTGCTCGCCGCGCTGCGCGAGGGCGACGCCGGCGCGCTGGCCGGCGCGCTGGCCAACGACCTCCAGCCCGCCGCGCTGTCGCTGCGCCCGGCACTGGCCGCCACCCTGGACGCCGGGCGCGCGGCCGGTGCCCTTGCCGGACTGGTCTCCGGCTCCGGTCCCAGCTGCGCCTTCCTGACCGCCGACGCCGCCTCGGCCCTGGCCGTGGCCGAGGCGCTGGAGAAGTCCGGCACCTGCCGCGCCGCCCGCACGGCGACGGGCCCCGTCCCGGGCGCGGCAGCGGTGGACGGCACCGTCGGCTGAGCCCACTACCCTGGGAGGCTGCCCGCTCCCGGCATCAGGAGCCCCCGCTACAGGAGACACATGGCTGCGCCCGCGAAGAACCTCGCCAATCTGGAGTCCGTCCGCAAGGTGTACGGCACCCGTACCCTGCTCGACGGCATCTCGCTCGGAGTCTCCGAGGGGGACCGGATCGGGGTCGTCGGGCGCAACGGCGACGGCAAGACCACCCTGATCCGCGTCCTGGCCCAGCTGGAGCCCGCGGACGACGGCCGCGTCACGCACTCGGGCGGGCTGCGGCTCGGCGTGCTGACCCAGCACGACTCGCTCGACCCGGCCGCCACCGTGCGGCACGAGGTCATCGGAGACCTCGCCGACCACGAGTGGGCGGGCAACGCCGCCGTCCGCGACGTGCTCACCGGGCTCTTCGGAGGCCTGGACCTGCCCGGTTTCCCGGCCGGCCTGGACACGGTCATCGGCCCGCTCTCCGGCGGCGAGCGGCGGCGCATCGCGCTGGCGAAACTGCTCATCGCCGAGCAGGACCTGATCGTCCTGGACGAGCCGACCAACCACCTCGACGTCGAGGGAATCGCCTGGCTGGCCGGTCACCTGCGGGCCCGCCGCTCCGCGCTGGTGGTCGTCACCCACGACCGGTGGTTCCTGGACCAGGTGTGCACCCGGATGTGGGACGTGCAGGGCGGCGCGGTGCACTCCTACGAGGGCGGCTACAGCGACTACGTCTTCGCCCGCGCCGAGCGGGAGCGGATCGCGGCGGCGGAGGAGAGCAAGCGGCAGAACCTGGTGCGCAAGGAGCTGGCCTGGCTGCGCCGCGGCGCCCCGGCGCGCACCAGCAAGCCCAGGTTCCGGGTGGAGGCGGCCAACGAGCTGATCTCCGACGTGCCGCCGCCGCGGGACAGCGCCGAGCTGATGCGGTTCGCCAACGCCCGCCTGGGCAAGACGGTCTTCGACCTGGAGGACGTCACGCTGCGGGTCGGCGGCGACGGTGACGCCGGCCGGGACCTGATCGAGCGCCTGACCTGGCAGCTGGGCCCCGGGGACCGGGTCGGCCTGGTCGGCGTCAACGGAGCGGGCAAGACCACGCTGCTGCGCGCCCTGGCCCAGACCGCCCGCTCCGGCGGTGAAACGCCCTCACCGCTGGTGGCCGGCGGCCGGATCAGGGTGGGCCGGACCGTCCGGCTGGCCTACCTCTCCCAGGAGGTCGCCGAACTCGACCCGGCCTGGCGGGTCCTCCAGGCGGTGGAACAGGTCCGCTCCCGGGTCGATCTCGGCAAGGGGCGCGAGCTGACGGCGTCCCAGCTGTGCGAGACCTTCGGCTTCGGCAAGGACAAGCAGTGGACGCCGGTGGGCGACCTCTCCGGCGGTGAGCGGCGCCGGCTGCAGATCCTGCGCCTGCTGATGGACGAGCCCAACGTGCTGTTCCTGGACGAGCCGACCAACGACCTCGACATCGAGACCCTCACCCAGCTCGAGGACCTGCTGGACGGCTGGCCGGGCTCGCTGGTCGTCATCAGCCACGACCGGTACTTCGTGGAGCGCACCACCGACCGGGTGTTCGCCCTGCTGGGCGACGCGCGGCTGCGGATGCTGCCGCGCGGCATCGACGAGTACCTGGAGCGCCGGGCCGCCCAGCGTGAGCGGCAGGCGGCGTCCGCCGCCGCCGCGGTGCCGGCCCCGGCGGAGCGGAGCGCCAAGCCCTCCCAGATCTCCCGGGCCGCGCAGAAGGAGATCGCGAAGATCGAACGGCAGCTGGACCGGATCGGGGAGAAGGAGTCCGCGCTGCACTCCGAGATGGCAGAGCACGCCACCGACTTCGAGCGGATCGCCACGCTGGACGCGCAGCTGCGGGAACTGGCCGGGCAGCGGGACGAACTGGAGAACCGCTGGCTGGAACTGGCCGACGGCGCCTGAACCGGCGCGCACCGCTCCGGGGCAGCCCCTGGCTCTTTCCCCCCGGTCCGTCCGTTTCCGCACGAAGTGGGACCGTTGCCGTCCGGTCGTCCCGCGATGCCGATCGTTGCAGGGCGGTCACGGCTGCGTACGAGGGCGGAACCGGGCCCTTGTGGTGTCCGGCCGCGGTGGTACAAAGGCTCTGCTTCACGTCACTGACCACCGGGCCGTCCCGCCCGATGTGCCCGGCCCAGGGGGATCCGATGTCTCAGCCACCGCCACCGTCCAGCCCGGAGCCGCAGGAGCCGGGGAAGCCCGAGGAGCCCGCCGCGCCGCAGCCGGACGAGCAGCGGGCCGGGGCACCGGACGACGTCGCGCCGCCGCAGGAGGGGCCCCGGCTCACCAAGGGTGAGCCGGGACAGCAGCCGTCCGGCGCGGACGATGGCGCGCCGCCGCAGCCGCCCGCGCCAGGGGGCGGAGGCGGTTTCGGTCCCCCGGTCACGCCGCCGCCCCTGCCGCAGGCGCCGCCGGCCCAGCCGGCGTACGGTCCGCCTCAGCCGGGACAGCCGCCGCAGCCCGGGTACGGCTTCCCGCAGCAGCCGCCGGCTCAGCCCGGTTACGGCTATCCGCAGCAGCCGCCCGGCCAGGGCTTCGGAGCGCCGGGCCCCTACGGCGCGCCCACGGCTCCCCATCCGCAGTACGGATGGACCCCGCCCCCGGGAGCGGACGCCGCCGGCAAACCGTCCGCCGGTTCGCGCGGCCCGGTCATCGTGCTCGTCATCGCGGCCGTGCTCGCCCTGCTGCTGGCCGGCGGGGGCGCGGTCTGGTTCCTCACCGGCAAGGACTCCGGCCCCACGGCCGGCAGCCCCACCGACGACGGGGGCGGCGGGGACGACACGGACGAGGGAGGCGAGGGCGGCGAGGACGTCGCCGGTCTGCCCGACCAGGCGATCGAGGCGGAGGTGGCCTGGCAGGTCGCCTCGCCGGAGGCCACCGAGGAGGACATCCTCGTGTACGCCAAGGGCTTCTGGCTGACCGACGACGCCATGGTCAGGATGATGAAGGACGAGGTCGTCGCCTACGGCCTGGCGGACGGCGAGGAGCTGTGGTCGACGCCGGTGGAGACGCAGGAGGGCAGATGCAATGCCACCCGCACGGCGTCGGAGGGGCGCATAGCACTCCTCCAGGGCCGGGACTGCGAGCACCTGACCGTCCTGGACATCACCACCGGTGAGGAGGTGTGGACCCTGCCGGTGTCCTCCGGCACCACCACGCCGGGCCGCTACGACGACCCCGTCATCCTCGGCGACACCGTGGTGATCGGCTGGGCGGCGGGCATCCACGGCTTCTCCATCAGTGAGGAGAAGCAGATATGGGCACCGCAGCAGGGGGAGACCTGCAAGGAGGTCGGCTTCGCCGTCTTCGACGAGGTGCTGCTGTCCGAGCTGTTCTGCGGGTACGCCGGCGAGAAGGGCGTCAGCATCCGGGCCACCGAGGAGGACGGCACCGAGCTGTGGGAGTGGGAGGTCCCCCAGGAGTGGGACGGCGAGGTGGTGGAGTTCCGCTCGGTGCTCTCCCTCGACCCGTTCGTGGTTCAGCTGCGGCTCGGTGAGGGCTACGGCGAGTCCGAGGAGCACCTGTTCGTCGCCGACGCGGAGCAGAACCGGATCGTCCACCAGCTGCCGTTCGACGACGACCGGCACGTGCTGCCGTGCGAGGCGGTGTCCATGTCGGACTGCCCGGGCGCGGTCGTGCTGGACGACATGCTCTACCTGGCCAGCCGGATGTCCGGTGACAACGCCGTCGTCGCCTTCGACCTGACGACCGGTCAGGCGGTCTGGGAGGCCGACCCGATCAACGGCGGGCAGATCGTGCCGTTCGGCACGCTGGACGGCAAGGTTCTCGCCTACCAGCTCGCCGGTTACGAGGTCGCGGGCATGGTTGTCGCCATCGACCCGGAGACGGAGCAGGCCGAGCCGGTGATGGCACTGGAGCACACCGCCCGGGAGACCGAACGCACGATCCTGAACAACACCTATACGTTCGACGCGCGGCTGCTGTGGCACAACAACACGTTCTTCATGATCGACGAGGCGTTCTATCCGCATGACGGGGAGGACGATCCGGCACTGCTGGTCTACCGGTGACCCGGTGACCCGGTGATCCGACGGCGTCCGCGACGGGGGAGACGTGATGACGGTACGTGTCGTGGTCGTGGACGACCGGCGGCTGGTGGCGGAGGCGCTGGCCTCGGCACTGCGGGTGCGCGGGCACCGGGTGCTGGGCGCCGGCGCGCCCGCCCGCCGGGCCGCCGACCTGGTCAACGGCAAGCAGCCCGAGGTGTGCCTGTACGGGACTCCTGAACCGGAGTCCTGCGGCGCGATGGATCCGGTGCTGCAGATCCGCCGCGGCAGCCCCGAAGTGGCGGTGGTGGTCCTGGGGCCGGTTCCCCGCCCGCAGGGGGTGGCCGCCGCGTTCGCCGCCGGCGCCCGCGGCTATGTGCGCGACAGCGAGCGCATCGAGGGCGTCGAGCGGGCCATGGTCAGGGCCAGGGCGGGGGAACCGGCGGTGGCCCCGCAGCTTCTGACCGAGGCGTTCACGGAGCTGCTCAGCCCGCGCGGGCTCCCGGACGCGGAGGGCGCACGGCTGGCCACGCTGCTCACCGAGCGCGAGGCCGATGTGCTGCTGCGGATCGTGGAGGGGGAGAACACCCGGCTGATCGCCGCGGGTCTCGGGGTGGCCCCCAGCACCGCGCGGACCCACGTCCAGCGGCTGCTCAGCAAGCTGGGCGCCGGCTCCCGGCTGGAGGCGGCGGCGCTCGCCGTCCGCACCGGGCTCCTCGATCACCTCTCCGGCCGGCCGGCCCGGCAGGGGCGCCCCGCTCCCGGCTTCCCGCCTGGCCCTCGCTGAGTCTTCCCCGGTCCCTCTCCGCCCGCTTGCGGCGTGCCGTTCTCTGCTTCCGCACACTTCTCCCGTTGACGCGCGCTGTTTCGGTATGCTTCCTTGTGTTCGATTCTGTGGGAAAGTTTGCCGTGCTGTCGGGATGTGCCGCGGCCAGGCGCTGGGCTGAATGGACGAGGGCCGGATGAAGAAGACCGTGACCGAGCTGGCCGACGGCCGGGAGCTCATCTATTTCGACTCCCGTCCCGGCGGCTCGCGCGACGCGCCCGACCGGCGGCGGCTGCCGCGGGCCGTGTCCTCCTCCGAGGTGCGGCTGGACCGGCTCCAGGGGGAGCGCGTCGGCTACGCGGCGCACCGCCAGCAGCGCACCCACCTGCCTCCGGCGGACCAGTGCCCGCTGTGCCCCTCCCGCGGGGAGCGGCTCAGCGAGATCCCCGCGCAGTCCTACCAGGTCGCCGTCTTCGAGAACCGCTTCCCGTCCTTCAGCCACGACACCGGCCGGTGCGAGGTGGTCTGCTTCACCGAGCGGCACGAGGCGTCCTTCGCCGACCTCACCGAGGAGCAGGCCGCCCTCGTCCTGCACGCCTGGACGGACCGCACCGCCGGGCTGGCGCGGCACCCGGCGGTCCGGGAGGTGTACTGCTTCGAGAACCGGGGCCGGGAGATCGGCGTCACGCTGGCCCACCCGCACGGCCAGATCTACGGCTACCCCTTCGTGACCCCGCGCACCGGACGGGCTCTGCGGTCGGCCGCCGCACACCGGGAGCACACCGGAACCAGCCTCTTCGACGAGCTGGTGGCCCAGGAGCGCGAGAACGGCAGCCGGGTCGTGCTGGAGACCGCGCACTGGATCGCGTTCGTCCCCTTCGCCGCCCGCTGGCCCTACGAGGTGCACCTGTACCCCGCCCGCCGCGTGGCGGACCTGACGGAACTGGACGACCCGGCCCGCGCGGAGTTCCCCGGCGTCTACCTGGAGCTGCTGCGCCGATTCGACCGGCTCTTCGGCCCGGACGCGGGGCCCACGCCGTACATATCCGGCTGGCACCAGGCGCCCTTCGGCATCGAGGAGCGCGCGGACTGGGCGCTGCACCTGGAGCTGTTCACCATCCGCCGCGGGCCCGGCAAGCTGAAGTACCTGGCCGGCTCCGAGTCCGGTGCGAACGTGTTCGTCAATGACGTGCTGCCGGAGGCGGCGGCGCGGCGACTGCGGGAGGTGGCGAGCGCGTGAGCGTGCGCAGATATCTGGTGACCGGCGGAGCGGGCTACATCGGCAGCGTGGTGGCGCACCGGCTGCTGGCCGCCGGCCACCGGGTGACGGTGCTCGACGACCTGTCCACCGGCTTCCGGCGGAGCGTTCCCCCGAAGGCCGAGTTCGTCCTCGGCAGAGTGCAGGACGCGGCGCGGTGGCTGGACGGCTCCTACGACGCGGTGCTGCACTTCGCCGCCTGCTCGCAGGTCGGAGAGTCGGTGGCCGACCCGGAGAAGTACTGGCGCAACAACGTCGGCGGCAGCATCGAGCTGCTGCGCGCGATGCGCGACGCCGGGGTGCGGCGGCTGGTCTTCTCCTCGACCGCGGCCGTCTACGGTGAGCCCGCCTCCACACCCGTCACCGAGGACGCGCCCACGGCGCCCACCAACCCGTACGGTGCCGGCAAGCTCGCCGTCGACCACATGATCGCCGGTGAGTGCGCGGCTCACGGGCTGGCCGCCGTGTCCCTGCGGTACTTCAATGTGGCCGGTGCCTGCGGGGACTACGGGGAGCGGCACGACCCGGAGAGCCATCTCATCCCGCTGGTGCTCCGGGCGGCGCTGGGCCGCCCGGAGCCGGTAGCGGTCTTCGGCAGCGACTATCCGACGCCGGACGGCACCTGCGTGCGGGACTACATCCATGTCCAGGACCTGGCCCGCGCCCATCTGCTGGCGCTGGAGGCGGCCGCGCCGGGGGAGCACCTGGTGTGCAACCTGGGCAACGGCAACGGCTTCTCGGTCCGTGAGGTGATCGAGACCGCCCGCGAGGTGACCGGCCGCCCCGTACCCCAGGCGGCGGCCGGGCGGCCGGNGGTCCTCGTCGCCTCCGCGGAGCGGGCCCGGCAGCGCCTGGGCTGGACGCCGCAGCGGCCCGGGCTGGCGGACATCATCGCGGACGCCTGGGAGTTCGCCCTGCGCGCCGGAGCGGACCGGGACGGACCGGAAGCGGACACCGCCGGTGCCCGCGGGGCGGAGGCCGGGGCGTGACCGCGCGAACCGCCCACGCGACGGTGTTCGGCGCGGAGCCGGAAGGCCGCTGGGCCGCGCCCGGCCGCGTCAACCTGATCGGGGAGCACACCGACTACAACGACGGCTTCGTCATGCCGCTGGCGCTGCCGCACACCACCGTGGTGAGCCTCTCCCGGCGCCCGGGCCGCCTCCTGCGGCTGCACTCGGAGGCGCTGCCCACCGGCACCGCCGAGCTCGCGCTCGACGAGCTGGCCCCGGGCCGCGTACCGGGCTGGGCAGCCTACCCCGCCGGGGTGGCCTGGGCGCTGCTGACCGCGGGCCACGACCTGGGCGGCGCCGATCTGTACGTCACCTCCGACGTGCCCACCGGCGCCGGCCTGTCGTCCTCCGCCGCCCTGGAGGTGGCCTGCGCACTGGCACTGAACGACACCTTCGGCCTGGGCCTGGGCGCCCAGGAGATCGCCCTGCTGTGCCGGCGGGCGGAGAACGGCTTCGTCGGCGTGCCCTGCGGGATCATGGACCAGATGGCCTCCGCCCGCTGCGCCGGCGGGCATGTGCTCCATCTGGACACCCGCGACCTGGCCATTGAGCAGATCCCCTTCGACATGGCGGCCGAGGGGCTGCGGCTGCTGGTCGTCGACACCCGGGTGAGCCACCGCCTGGGCGACGGCGCCTACGCCCGGCGGCGCGCGGTCTGCGAGGCGGCCGCCGCCCGGCTGGGGGTGGCGGCCCTGCGCGACATCCCGGCCGAGGGCCTGGAGCCGGCGCTGGCCCGGCTGGGGAAGGAGACGGCACGCCGCCGCGTGCGGCACGTCGTCACCGAGAACGAGCGGGTGTCCCGGGTGGCGGCGCTGCTGCGAGCCCGTCGCGCGCGGGAGACCGGCCCGCTGCTGACCGCCGGACACCACTCGCTGCGTGACGACTTCGAGGTGTCCTGCCCCGAACTCGACCTGGTGGTGGAGGCGTCGCTGGCGGCCGGGGCGCTGGGAGCCCGGATGACGGGCGGCGGGTTCGGCGGTTCGGCGATCGTGCTGGCGGAGGCAGAGGGCGCGCCGGCCGCCGTCGCCGCCGTGGCCGGCGCGTTCGCGGCGGCCGGGTACCGCCCGCCGCGCGTCTTCGAGGCGGTCCCCTCGTCCGGCGCCCGCCGCCTGCCGCACTGACCATCCGCCCCGCCGTGGGGCGGCGGATCGTCCCGGCCCTCGCCGATGCCGGGCGTATTGAGGGAAACGGCCCCCTCAACACCGCCCCCGCTCTACGCTGAGGGGGGCGCCGGTGGGGGCCGGCGCCGGTCAGGGGGTCTTGCTGTGGACCGCATCCGGGTACTGGTGGCCGACGGCCACCGCGTCTTCGCGGAGTCGCTGGCCACCGCGCTGACCGCCGAGCAGGGCGTGGAGGCGGTGGCGGTGGTCAGTGCGGCCGCCGCCGTCCGCGAACTGGAGCGCGGCGGCACCGGCGGCGTGCTCTTCGACGTCCTGCTCATGGACCCCGGCCTGGACGAGGGGGGCGGTGACGGCGCGGAGAGCGCCGGACCGCCGGACCGCCGGCAGCCGCTGCTGGCAGCGGTGAACGACCGCTTCCCCGAGGTGCGGGCGGTGATGCTGGCCACCCGGGACGACCCGCGCCTGGCCGCCCGGGCGTTCGATGCCGGGGCCCACGGCTGGGTGGCCAAGGACAGTTCGCTGTCGCGGCTGCTCCAGGTGGTGCGAGGAGTACTGCGGGGCGAGACGCATGTGCCGCCCCTGCTGCTGACGGGGGTGCTCCGGGAGCTGAGCCGGGCCAGGAGGCACCGCACCGAGCACCAGCGGCTGATGGAGTCACTGACGCCGCGCGAGCTGGAGGTGCTGCGCTGCATGCTGGCCGGACTGGGCCGCAAGGCGGTGGCCGAGCGGCTCTACCTGTCCCCGCACACGGTCCGCACCCACATGCAGAACGTGCTGAGCAAGCTGGGAGTGCACTCGACGCTGGCCGCGGTGGCCATGGCCCGCCGGGCCGGTGTACCGCCGATGGAGTGAGAGGGGCGCGTCCGCCCGGCGCGCGAGCGCGTCCGGGGGCTCAGGACGGAAGGTTGTCGAAGGGGGCCGTGAGCTCGCGCAGCAGGCCGGCCAGCCGGTGGCGCTGAGCGGGGGACAGCCCGGACAGGATCGCCCGCTCCTGCGCCAGCAGGTTGGCCAGCGCCCGGTCGGCGTGGTCCTTGCCGGCCTCGGTGAGCCGGACCAGCACGCCGCGCCGGTCTCCGGGGTCCGGCAGCCTCTCGACCAGCTCTTTCTTGGCCAGCCTGTCCACCCGGTTGGTCATGGTGCCGGAGGTGACCAGGGTCTGGGTCAGAAGCTGGCCGGGGGACAGCTGGTAGGGGCTGCCCGCCCGGCGCAGCGCGGTGAGCACGTCGAACTCCCACGGCTCCAGCCCGAGCTCGGCGAAGGCCATGCGCCGTGCCCGGTCCAGATGCCGGGCCAGCCTGCTGACCCGGCTGAGCACCTCCAGGGGCTCCACGTCGAGATCGGGGCGCTCGCGCCGCCACGCCGCGACCAGTCGGTCGACCTCGTCCTCCATGCGGACCAGTGTAGTAGTTCTGTCGATGTGAAGTCTCTTGACGTCAAGATGAAGCCGGTGTCACGATCGTGACCATGAGTGAAGCGCCCAACTGGGACCCCCACCAGTACCAGCGCCACCGCGATCACCGCAGCCGCCCGCTCCACGACCTGCTGAGCAGGGTGCCCCCGCTGCCCGCCCGGGCCCGGGTCGCCGACCTGGGCTGCGGCCCCGGCACCCCCAGCGCCCTGCTGGCCGAGCGCCGGCCGCGGGCCCGCATCACCGGCTACGACAACTCTCCCGAGATGCTGGCGGAGGCTCGCTCCCACGCCGGGCCCACGCCGGGCGGCGGCACCCTGGACTTCGCCTTCGCCGACCTTGCCACCTGGCGGCCCGGTGCCCCGCACGACCTGATCATCTCCAACGCCGCCCTGCAGTGGGTCCCCGGCCACGCCGGGCGGTTCCCCGACTGGGTGGCCGCGCTGGCACCCGGCGGCGTCCTCGCCTTCCAGGTCCCCGGCAACTTCGGCGCACCCAGCCACCTCCTGCTGCGGGAACTGTGCGACAGCCCGCGCTGGCGCGCCCGGCTCTCCGGCACGCTGCGGCGGGGCGACCCGGTCCTGTCACCGGCCGGCTACCTGGCAGTGCTGGCCGGCCTCGGCTGCGCCACCGACATCTGGGAGACCACCTACCTGCACGTCCTCACCGGGCCCGACCCCGTCCTGGACTGGACGAAGGGCACCGCGCTGCGGCCGGTCCTCACCGCCCTCGCGGACGACCCGCGGGCTCGCGACGCCTTCCTGGCCGAGTACCGTGACGCCCTGCGCACCGCCTATCCGCCCGGCCCGCACGGCACGGTCCTCCCCTTCCGCCGCGTCTTCGCCGTGGCCCGGAAGCCGTCCGTCCCACCGCACGCCTCATCCCTCGCAGATCAGGGAGCCGCTCGATGACCGACCCCTCCCCGGAGTTCCTGGAACGCCTCCCCGCCGGCTGAGGGACGGCGGGGAGGCGGCGCAGCGGCGCCCTACGCCCGGCGGTGGCCGATCAGCCGGGGGTGGTGCTCCAGGCCCTGGAGACCGTGCCAGGCCAGGTTGACGAGGTGCGCGGCCACCTCGGGCTTCTTCGGCTTGCGCACGTTCAGCCACCACTGCCCGGTCAGCGCGACCATGCCGACCAGCGCCTGGGCGTAGATCGGGGCCAGCTTCGGGTCGTAGCCGCGGCTCTTGAACTCCCGGCCCAGGATGTCCTCCACCCGGGTGGCGATGTCGCCGATGAGCGAGGCGAAGGTGCCGGTGGACTGGGTCACCGGGGAGTCCCGGACCAGGATGTGGAAACCGTCGGTGTGCTGCTCGATGTAATCCAGCAGTGCGAACGCCGCCTGCTCCAGCAGCTCCCGGGGATGACCGGCCGTCAGGGACTGCGTCACCATCTGCAGCAGCCGGCTCATCTCCCGGTCCACCACGACGGCGTAGAGCCCCTCCTTGCCGCCGAAGTGCTCGTAGACCACCGGTTTGGAGACCCCGGCCTTCGCCGCGATCTCCTCGACCGACGTGCCCTCGAAGCCGCGCTCGGCGAAAAGCGTGCGACCGATGTCGAGCAACTGCTCGCGACGCTCCGTCCCGGTCATGCGCCGGCGGGCACGCCGGCCGGAGCGGGCGGGCTTGTCCTTGCTGCTCTCCTCGGTGGCCACAAGCCCCATCATGCCGTCTGTGCGGGTGCACTTTCCTCCGGGTTCTCCACCCGGCGCCTGGCGTCCAGCCGCGACCGCTTGGGCCAGCGCACATCCGAGGCCCAGCCGGCCAGCTCGAACCAGCGGATCAGCCGCGCGCTGGAGTCCACCTGCCCGCGGTCCACCCCGTGCCGGGCGGAAGTCGGGTCGGCGTGGTGCAGGTTGTGCCAGGACTCCCCGCAGGACAGCACGGCCAGCCACCACACGTTCCCGGACCGGTCCCTCGACTTGAAGGGACGCTTGCCCACCGCGTGGCAGATGGAGTTGATCGACCAGGTCACATGGTGCAGCAGGCCCACCCGCACCAGCGAACCCCAGAACAGTGCCGTCAGCGCGCCTTGCCACGACCAGGTCACCAGGCCGCCGATCAGCGGCGGCAGCAGCAGCGACACGGCGGTCCACAGGATGAACTGCCGGGAGATGCGCCGGATGGCCGGGTCCTTGATCAGGTCCGGGGCGTAGACGTGCTGAGGGGTCTGCTCCTTGTCGAACATCCACCCCATGTGCGCCCACCACAGCCCCTTCATCAGCGCGGGCAGGGTCTCGCCGTAGCGCCACGGGGAGTGCGGATCACCCTCGGCGTCGGAGAACTTGTGGTGCTTGCGGTGGTCGGCGACCCAGCGGACCACCGGCCCCTCGACCGCCATCGAGCCGGCGATCGCCAGGGCGATCCGCAGGGGACGCTTCGCCTTGAAGGAACCGTGCGTGAAGTAGCGGTGGAAGCCGACGGTGATGCCGTGGCAGCCAAGGAAGTAGAAGACCACCAGCAGACCGAGGTCCAGCCAGCTCACCCCCCAGCCCCAGGCCAGCGGCACCGCGGCCAGCAGGGCGACGAAGGGAACGATGATGAACAGCAGGAGGGCGATCTGCTCCACGGACCGCTGCCGGTCGCCGCCCAGCGTGGCGGACGGCAGGTCCCGGGCGGGCCCGGAGGGCTCCGGAGCACCGGCCGGGGAGCCGGTGGTCGGGGTGGCTTCGGCCCGCGGAGCGGGCAGGCTTGTTGTCATAAACGTGGTTCCTCGGGGAACGAAATGCGGTCACAGCCACCTACGGGACCGTAACCTACGGCATCGTAAGTATGGCAGGCGGAGGCGCGCGCACATAGGGCAAGAAGACCCGTCCTCGCCGGACGGTACCCCCGCCCGGGACCCGGGCTGTCTACCATGGGCCCGGTCGGACAGCGCGGTCCGTGATCTGCCAGACGATTCAGCTGCGAGGAGCCGCAACTGTGAGCAGTGCCGACACCAAGCCGGACAGAAGCGCGGGCGACCTTCCCGGCGCCGCCGCCGACCCCGAGGCCGGCAGCGCCCTGCGCGCCGACATCCGCCGGCTGGGAGACCTCCTCGGGGAGACACTCGTCCGCCAGGACGGCCCCGAGCTGCTGGACCTCGTCGAACGGGTCCGGCTGCTCACCCGCACCGACGGCGAGGCCGCCGCCGAACTGCTGGGCGGCACCGACCTGCAGACGGCCGCCAAGCTGGTGCGCGCCTTCTCCACCTACTTCCACCTGGCGAACGTCACCGAGCAGGTGCACCGCGGCCGGGAGATGCGCGCGACGCGGGGCGAGGAGGGCAGCCGGCTCTCCCGCACCGCCGACATGCTCAAGGACGCCGACCCGGCCCACCTGCGGCAGACCGTCGCCCACCTGGGGGTGAGGCCCGTCTTCACCGCCCACCCCACCGAGGCCGCCCGCCGCTCCGTCCTCACCAAGCTCCGCAAGATCGCCGAGCTGCTGGACCGCCCCGAGAGCGAGCCCGGCGGTGAGCGCCGCCGCACCGACCTGCGGCTCGCCGAGAACATCGACCTGATCTGGCAGACCGACGAACTGCGCGTGGTGCGGCCCGAGCCCGCCGACGAGGCCCGCAACGCCGTCTACTACCTCGACGAGCTGCACCGCGGCGCCGTCGGGGACGTCCTGGAGGACCTGGCCGCCGAGCTGCAGCGGGCCGGCGCTCCCCTGCCCCCCGGCACCCGCCCGCTGACCTTCGGCACCTGGATCGGTGGCGACCGGGACGGCAACCCCAACGTCACCCCCCAGGTGACCTGGGAGGTGCTGCTGCTCCAGCACGAGCACGGCATCGAGCGCGCACTGGAGCACATCGACGAGCTGCGCAACGCGCTGTCCAACTCCATCCGCAACTGCGGCGCCACCGAGGAGCTGCTGGAGTCCCTGCGGACGGACCTGGACACGCTGCCGGAGATCACCCCGCGCTACAAGCGCCTGAACGCCGAGGAGCCCTACCGGCTCAAGGTCACCTGCATCCGGCAGAAGCTGCTCAACACCCGCGCCCGCCTCGCCGCCGACACCCCGCACGTCCCCGGTCGCGACTACCTCGGCACCGCCGGGCTGCTGGCCGACCTCACGCTGATCCAGGACTCGCTGCGCGAACACCGCGGCGGCCTGGTCGCCGACGGACACGTCGAGCGGCTGCTGCGCACCGTCGCCGCCTTCGGCCTCCAGCTGGCCACCATGGACGTGCGCGAACACGCCGACGCCCACCACCACGCGCTCGGCCAGCTCTTCGACCGGCTCGGCGAGGAGTCCTGGCGGTACGCCGATATGCCGCGCGAGTACCGCGGCCGGCTGCTGGCCAAGGAACTGCGCTCGCGCCGCCCGCTGGCCCCCGCCCCCGCTCCGCTGGACGACGCCGGGGCCCGCACCCTGGGAGTGTTCGAGACTGTCCGCCGGGCACTGGACAACTTCGGCCCCGAGGTGATCGAGTCCTACATCATCTCCATGTGCCAGGGCGCCGACGACGTGTTCGCCGCGGCCGTGCTCGCCCGTGAGGCCGGGCTGATCGACCTGCACGCCGGCTGGGCCCGCATCGGCATCGTCCCGCTGCTGGAGACCACCGACGAGCTGCGGATCGCGGACAAGCTGCTGGACGAGATGCTCTCCGACCCCTCCTACCGGCGGCTGGTGTCGCTGCGCGGAGACCTCCAGGAGGTCATGCTCGGCTACAGCGACTCCTCCAAGTTCGGCGGCATCACCACGTCGCAGTGGGAGATCCACCGCGCCCAGCGCCGGCTGCGCGACGTCGCCCACCGGCACGGCGTGCGGCTGCGGCTCTTCCACGGCCGCGGCGGCACCATCGGCCGGGGCGGCGGTCCCACCCACGACGCCATCCTCGCCCAGCCCTGGGGAACCCTGGACGGCGAGATCAAGGTGACCGAGCAGGGAGAGGTCATCTCCGACAAGTACCTCGTGCCCTCACTCGCCCGGGAGAACCTGGAGCTGACGGTCGCCGCGACCCTCCAGGCGTCCGCCCTGCACACCGCGCCCCGCCAGTCGGGTGACGCGCTGGCCCGTTGGGACGCCGCGATGGACGTCGTCTCCGAGGCCGCGCACGGCGCCTACCGCAGGCTGGTGGACGACCCCGACCTGCCGGCGTACTTCTTCGCCTCCACACCGGTGGACCAGCTCGCCGAACTGCACCTGGGGTCCCGCCCGTCCCGCCGTCCGGACAGCGGTGCGGGTCTCGACGGCCTGCGGGCGATCCCCTGGGTCTTCGGCTGGACCCAGTCCCGGCAGATCGTTCCGGGCTGGTTCGGCGTCGGCACCGGGCTGAAGGCCGCCCGGGAGTCCGGCCTGGACACCGTGCTGGCCGAGGCCTTCGAGCAGTGGCACTTCTTCCGCAACTTCCTGTCCAACGTCGAGATGACGCTGGCCAAGACCGACCTGCGGATCGCCCGGCACTACGTGGACACCCTCGTCCCGGCCGACCTGCGCCACATCTTCGACACCATCCGCGCCGAGCATGAGCTGACGGTCTCCGAAGTGCTGCGGATCACCGGTGAGGAGAAGCTGCTGGACGCCAGCCCCGCGCTGCGGCAGACCCTGCGGATCAGGGACGCCTACCTGGACCCGATCTCCTACCTCCAGGTCGCGCTGCTCGACCGCCAGCGCAAGGCCCGTGAACGCGGTGAGGAGCCCGACCAGCTGCTGTCCCGGGCCCTGCTGCTGACCGTCAACGGCGTCGCCGCCGGTCTGCGCAACACCGGCTGACCCCCGGCCGGACGCGCCTCCCGCCCCCGAACACGGCGGGAGGCGCGTCCGGAAACCGGACCCGGCACTCCGGCGTCCGGGCTTCCAGGCCGCTGTACCCGCTGTCAAATGACTGGAACCGCACGGTAGTTGGCCGGACTGTGGGTCCTCGTCACCGCTGTGTCACTGACAAGATCTCCGAGCCGTAGGCGCCGCGACCAACGGCAGCAGAACGCTGCGACGGTGCCGACCTGACGGGGGTAGTCATGACTGAGAACCAGTTGAGCTCTGCCGACCGCACCACTCCTGACCCACTGACCACACCGCTGGTGCGCGACCCGCGCCGACCCGGAACAGTCGCCTGGCAGACCGAGGCCGCTGAACGCTTCCGGCAGCGCATGTTCGACGAGAACACCCCTTTCCCCTGCGTCTTCGGGGTGGACGCCCTGCGCAAGGCGACGCTCCGGTTCGCCTTCCTGGAGCAGCAGCCCGACGTCTCCGTGCAACTGGCGGCGGCCCTCAGTGACTTCGTCGCCCTCGCCCCGGCTCTCGGGCGAAGAACCTCGCTGGTGGTCTTCTTCGCCCCGGCCGAGGACGACGCCACCCGCGACGTGGAGAGCTTCCACACCCAGGTCTGGGACCTCCTGCAGGGCGTGCACGATCTCGACAAGAAGCCCTGGCCCGCGGACATCCCGCTGGACACCGAACACCCCGAGTGGGAATTCAGCTTCGCCGGCATGCCGATGTTCGTCGTGGCCAACACCCCCGCCCACCGCCGGCGGGCCAGCCGCTGGTTCGACAGCCTCGCGATCACCTTCCAGCCGCGCTTCGTCTTCGACGACATCTCCGAGGACAGCAAGCAGGGCCGCAACGCCCGCACCATCATCCGCGGCCGGCTCGCGGAGTACGACGACGTCCCCGCCAGCCCGCTCCTCGGCAGCTTCGGCAAGCCCGGCAACCGCGAGTGGGCCCAGTACTTCCTGGACGACGACAACGCCCCCCTCGGCCGGGACGCCCACTGCCCCCTGCGTGTCCGTCACGACGAGTCCCACGCCACGAACAGCCAGGAGAACATCAGATGAGCCCTCGGTTCGACGACCGGAGCACACCCGAGCTGCCCGCGGATCTCACCGCACTGCTGCCTCACCAGGGCAGCTTCGAGCTGCAGAACGACCAGCCGGGCAAGATCCACAACTGGCACCACCACAGCCTCGACGAGGAACTGTTCGTCCTGCGCGGCAGCGCCCGGCTGTTCTGGGATGCCGACGGCACCTACCAGGAGCGCGACTGCGCGGCCGGTACCTGGATCACTCTTCCGGCCGGCACCGTGCACGGCTCACTGGCCGGACCGGAGGGCACGGTCTACATGATCCGCCCCCGCGACGGGCGCACCGCGGAGACCACCTTCCTGGCCGAGCAGGACCACCCCCACCCGACCCCGACCCCCCAGGAATCCGCAGCGTGACCAGTTCGCACGACGCACCGGCCCCGGGGCCCGCGGCGAGCCGGCCGGGTGACACCGGCCGGCCGCCCGCCCGGATGGCGGGCCACCTCCGCCTCCCCGGGGCCCTCGCGCTGGCCATCACCATCGTGGTGGGCAGCGGCGCCCTGGTCTCACCCGGCATCGCCTACCACCAGGCGGGTCCGTCCGCACTCTACGCCTGGCTCGTCGCGGCGGCCGTCACCGTCCCGCTGCTCATCGTGTTCGCCCGGCTGGGCGCGGACCTCCCCGGTGCCGGGGGCGTCGCCGGCTTCGTCCAGGCCGGCTTCGGCCGCACCTGGGCGGCCGGCGTCGAGGTGCTGCTGCTGGGTACCTTCGGTCTCGGCATTCCCGCCATCGCTCTGACTGGCGGCTTCTACGTCCAGCAGATCCCAGGCCTGCACGCCGTGCCGGCCTGGGCGGCGGCCCTGGCGCTGCTGGCGCTGGCCGGCACCTCCGTGGCCATCGGCGGATCGGTCTCCTCGCGCATCCAGATCGCCCTGGCGCTGGTCATGACGGCCGGGCTGACCGCCGCGGCGGTGCTCGGACTCTCCGGCGGTGACCCCGCCGGCCACCTGCCGCCGGCCGAGCTGAGCGAGCTGACGGTCGGTGTCATGGCGCTCGGCGCGGTGTTCTTCGCGTTCACCGGCTGGGAGATGCTGTCCTTCACCACCGAGGAGTACGCCAATCCGCGCCGGGACTTCCCGCGGGTCGTGGTCATCAGCTTCCTGACCGTCACCACCCTGTACGTCCTGCTGGCCTGGGCCGTCCAGACCCAGCTGTCCGAGGACGACCCGAAGGCGGCCTCCGCGCCCATCCACGCGGTGGTCTCCGCCGTCGCACCCGGGCTGGCCTGGGTCGTGTCCGTGCTGGGGGTGCTGATCATCGCGGCCAATCTTGTCGGGGCGGTCTGGGCGGCCTCCCGCCTGGTGATGTCCAGCGCCCGGGAGGGACTGCTGCCGCGGCCCCTGGCCAGGCTGAGCACGGCCCAGGGCACCCCGCCGCGGCACGCGGTCGCCGCCTGCGTGGTGGTGTTCGGCGCCATGGTGCTCGCCACCCTCTCGGACACGCTGTCCCTGTCCGTTCTGCTGACGGTGGCGGGGCAGAACTTCTTCCTGCTGTACCTCTTCTCCGCCGCCGCCTACGGCAGGCTCAGGACCGGTGCCCGCCGGGCCTTCGGGGCCGGGACCGCCGTGGTGCTCGGCCTGCTGGCCCTGACCTTCGATCCACTCCACCTCGCCTACGCCCTGGCTCTGCTTCTGACCGGCTACCTGGTGGCCCGCCGCAGGCAGGCCCCCACCGCGTCCGTCCCGGCCTGACCACCCGGGGCGGCCCCTGCCGGTTCGCGGCCCGGCAGCCCGTGTGCCCTCTTGCTCCGGCGACTGCCGGAGCAAGAGGGCACACGCCTGTGCCCGGAGCCCGGAAGCCGGGCGGGGAGGGAGCCCGCACAGAGGAATACCACCGGACACGCGCGGGTTGCCTCTTCTGCTGCCCGTTGCCGCGGCAGGCCGGCCGGGGTACACGGGCGCCGGGCCGCATCGCACGGTCAACGAGGTGTCCGGGCTTCGCGCGTTTGGGGGTTCTCGCATCAGTCGGACGGTTACGGTGACGGCAGAAGGCATGATCGCGCCATGGGAGGCATCATGACCGCCGAGCCGCAGCACCGCCGGCCGGTGCCGCCGACTGACGGCTGTACCGTGGACGGTCTGCTGACTCTGCCCGGCCTCCCGCCGCACACCGAGCTGATCGACGGGAGTCTGGTTGTCCGAGCGCCACAGCGCGATTTCCACAGTGTGGTGATCGATCTGCTGACCGCGGAGCTTCGCGGCGCCGTCCCCGCCGATCTGCGGGTGCGCCGGGAGATGACCGTCGAGCTCGACCGGCGGAACGCTCCCGAACCGGACGTCTCGGTCGTGCGGAGGACGGCGGTCGTCGACCGCCGGCAGACCCGGTTCCAGGCGCGGGACGTGGTCCTGGCGGTGGAGGTGGTCTCGCCGGACTCCGAGGCGCGTGACCGCGACACCAAGCCGCTGAAGTACGCGGTGGCGGGCATCCCGCACTTCTGGCTGGTGGAGATGGGAGGGCGGGAGGGGCATCCCGTGGTGCACGTCCACGAGCTGGACCCGGTCACCCGCCGGTACACGCCCACCGGCATCCACCGGGAGCGGCTGAAGCTGCGGGTGCCGTTCGACCTCGACATCGACCTGACCGGGGTGGGCGAGCTGTAGCGCCGGACGTGCGGCGGCCCCGCACCCGGGTGGATTCCGGGGGCGGGGCCGGCGGTGGCGCTGTGCGGTGCCTGCCGTCAGTGCTGGGCGGCGTTCCGGCGGCGCAGAACCAGGTAGCCACCGGCGCCGAGCAGCGCGGCGGCGCCGGCCGACAGGGCGATCACCGGTGCGCTGGAGCCGGTCTCGGCCAGCTCGGTGCCGTCACCGGCGACCTCCTCGTCGGTGTCACCGTCGGGGGTGGCCTCCTCGGTCGGCACGTCCGTGGGCTCCTCGCCGGGGGTCTCCGGCTCCTCACCGGGAACCTCGGGCTCCTCGCCCGGCTCCTCCGGCTCCTCACTGGGCTCCCCGGGCTCCTCCTCGCCGGGCACGTCGGCCGGGCAGGTGTGGGACAGGTTGAAGGGCTGCTCCTTCTTGCCGCCCTTCAGCTTGCCCTTGACCTCGACCAGCTCGTCGCCGGCCTCGGAGGCCACATAGGCGTGCTTGTCCTTCGGCGGGCCGAACTCGGTGAGGGTCTGCGTGTCACCCGAGGCGAAGGTCACGGTGAGCTTCACGAACCCGGCGTCACCGCGGGTGACGAAGTGCCACCCGTCCATGTCGGAGGGAATGTCGGCGCAGACCTCCTCCTGGTTCTCGAAGTCGGAGGCGAGCAGTGGCAGGTCGCCCTCGTGGTGGAAGCCCGCGTAGTACCAGCCCTCACCGGGGGTCGCGAAGGCCGGAGCCGCGGTGGCGCCCACCAGCAGGGCCGCCGCGGAAGCCGCGAGCACACCCGACAGTTTCAGATTGCGCATATTGCCGTCCAAATCCGGGGGGACTTCAAGGGCCAGGGTTGGCTGCCACAGCCTTTATGTTTCGGCCAGGTTGGGCAAGTCCGTGATGCCCCGGTTGGGGGGCGTGTGGTCCCTGTGGGGAGAAAGTCCTCTGTCACAGAATGGCGACAACGGGTTTGGTTGTACTCACCAGAGCAAAAAAGTCGTACCGATCATGGCCAGGCCGAGCCCGGCGAGGGACCAGGCGGTGCGGAACATCCGCAGGCCACCGGCGACGACGACGGCCGCGAGCAGCAGCGCGCCGGCCAGGGGGAGTGAGGCCTGAAGCGCGCCCGCCACGCCGGTGCGCACCGCCTCGTCCGTGCCCGGCCGCAGGGCCACATGCAGGGTGTCGCCCTCGCCGCGGCCGATGCTCTGCTCCAGGGTGACGTTCTGCCGTACCGGGGCGTCGCCGCGGCCGGCGTCCTCGGATGGCCGGAACGTGCCGGTGCACGCGTCCGCGTCGCAACTGCGCAGGGTCAGCGTGCCCTGTTCCAGTCCGTCGCCGCGCAGGGCGTGCCGCGCGGTGTCCCAGGAGGCCCAGGCACCGGCGGCCACCAGGAGCAGGGCCAGCAGTGCCATGGCGGCCAGCCGGGCGAGCAGCAGCATTCCGACAGCGCTCTCCCCGGCCCGGCGGAAGCGGCCGCGCTTGGCCGTGGTGCGGGGGGACATGGGCCCGATCCTTGGCCACGTCCGCGCGCGGGGTCAACCCCGGACGCGTCCGGTCAGCTGTTGTAGGTGCTCTGCGCGCGTTCCAGGCCGGAGGTGATGAGAGCCTCGACGGCGTCGGCGGCGCGGTCCACCAGGTAGTCGAGTTCCTTGCGTTCGGCGGCGGAGAAGTCCCGCAGGACGTAGGCGGCGACGTCCATTCGGCCGGGCGGGCGGCCCACGCCGAACCGGACGCGGCAGTAGTCCTTGCCGAGCGAGGAGGTGAGGGACTTCAGGCCGTTGTGGCCGTTGTCGCCGCCGCCCTTCTTCAGGCGCAGAGCGCCGAAGCCGATGTCGAGTTCGTCGTGGACGACGACGATGCGGTCCGCCGGCACCTTGTAGAACGTGCTCAGCGCGGTGACCGGTCCGCCGGACAGGTTCATGAAGGTCATCGGCTTGGCGAGGACCACCCGGTGGCTCCCGGGCCCCGGCGCGCCGACTCGGCCCTCGAGGACCTGGGCACGTGACTTGTGGGCCTTGAAGGTCCCGCCCATCCGGCCGGCGAGCAGGTCGGCCACCATGAAACCCACGTTGTGGCGGTTGCCGGCGTACTGCGGCCCGGGGTTGCCGAGTCCGGCGACCAGCCAGGGGCCGGTGTCCGTGGTCCCGCTCGCGCTGTTCGGGACGGTGCTCATGCGGGCTTTTCCTCCGGGGGGCGGTGTGCTGTCCGGGCGCCCGGACGGGCCCGGCTGGAGCCGCCCGGCTCTCCGCCGGATGCGGCGGGGCGGGCGTGCGCGGCGCGGGTGCGCCCCGGCGTGCCGGTGGCGGGTGCGGGAGGCCGCACCCGCCACCGGCACGCACAACGTCAGGCGGTCTCCTCGCCCTCTCCCGCGGAGGCCGACGACTCCTCGGCCTGAGCGGCCAGGACCTGGATGACGGTGTCGTCGCCGTCGATGGCCAGGGTGGTGCCCTTCGGCAGCGGGATGTCCTTGGCCAGGATCTGGTCGCCGGAGGTCAGGCCGGCCACGGAGACGGTGACCGATTCCGGGATGTGGGTGGCCTCGGCCTCGACCGGCAGCGAGTTCATCACGAACTCCAGCAGGTTCTGGCCGGCGCCCAGCTCGCCCTCGGTGTGGATCGGGATCTCGACGTTGACCTTCTCGCCCTTCTTCACGGTGAGGAGGTCGATGTGGACCAGGAAGCCGCGGATGGCCTCGCGCTGGACCGCCTTGGGGATGACCAGCTCCTGGCGGCCGTCGACGTCCAGGGTGATCAGGACGTTGGAGGTCTTCAGGGCCATCATCAGGTCGTAGCCCGGAAGGGCGACGTGCACCGGGTCGGCGCCGTGGCCGTAGATGACGCCGGGGACCTTGTCCTCCTGGCGGAGACGGCGGGAGGGGCCCTTGCCGAACTCGGTACGGACCTCGGCCTTGATCTTCACGTCAGCCATGCTGCGCTCCTCGTGGTAGGGACATGACGGGCTACTCGGCCCCCATCAGACCTGCTGCGAAGAGCGCGTCGATTACGGACAGCCGCCACATGCGGACGGCCTCCCTCGCCGAGCAACTTCAGCAGTCTACTCGGCGGGGAGGCCATGACCGAAATCGATCAGCGCGGACAGGGCGACGACGTTACGCGTTGCCCTCGAAGAGGCTGGTCACCGAGCCGTCCTCGAAGACCTCCCGGACCGCCCGGGCGATCGTCGGGGCCAGCGACAGAACGGTGATCTTGTCCAGCTCCAGCTCGCCCGGGGTGGGCAGCGAGTCGGTGAAGATGAACTCGCTGACCTTGGAGTTCTTCAGCCGGTCGGCGGCCGGGCCGGACAGCACGCCGTGCGTGGAGGCCACGATGACATCGGCGGCGCCGTTGGAGAACAGGGCGTCCGCCGCGGCGCAGATGGTGCCGCCGGTGTCGATCATGTCGTCCACCAGGACGCAGACCCGGCCGCTCACGTCACCGACGACCTCGTGGACCGTGACCTGGTTCGCCACGTCCGGGTCGCGCCGCTTGTGCACGATTGCCAGCGGGGCACCCAGCCGGTCCGCCCAGCGGTCGGCGACCCGCACCCGGCCGGCGTCGGGCGAGACGACGGTCAGCCTGTCCCGGTCCACCCGGCCCGCGATGTAGTCGGTGAGCACCGGCAGCGCGAACAGGTGGTCGACCGGGCCGTCGAAGTAGCCCTGCACCTGGTCGGCGTGCAGGTCCACGCTGAGGATGCGGTCGGCGCCCGCGGTCTTCAGCAGGTCCGCCATCAGGCGGGCCGAGATCGGCTCCCGCCCGCGGTGCTTCTTGTCCTGGCGGGCGTAGCCGTAGAACGGGATGATCACGGAGATGCTGCGCGCGGAAGCGCGCTTGAGCGCATCGATCATGATCAGCTGTTCCATGATCCACTTGTTGATCGGGGCCGTGTGGCTCTGGATCAGGAAGCAGTCCGCGCCGCGCACCGACTCCTGATAGCGGACGTAGATCTCGCCGTTGGCGAAGTCGTGCGCCTTGGTCGGGACCAGGCCCACACCCAGCTCGTGCGCGACCTCCTTCGCCAGCTCGGGGTGTGCGCGGCCGGAGAAGAGCATCATCTTCTTCTCACCGGTCGTCTTGATCCCGGTCACAGCATGTCTCCTTGGATTCCGCGCGGGAGTCATCGGGACCCGCTAGGGCACCTCTACGGTACGCCCCGCCCATCCGGCCCGTGCACCGCCTCAGCCGTCGCGGTCCTCCCCGGCGCCCCGCGGCCGGGCCGACTCCGCCGCCCGCGCGGCGGCACTCCCGGGCCGCTTGCGGGCCACCCAGCCCTCGATATTCCTTTGCTGGCCACGGGCGACGGCCAGCGAACCGGGCGGCACGTCCTTGGTGATCACCGAGCCGGCCGCGGTGTAGGAGCCGTCCCCGACCGTGACAGGCGCCACAAACATATTGTCGGAGCCCGTCTTGCAGTACGAACCGATGGTCGTGTGGTGCTTGGTCTCGCCGTCGTAGTTCACGAAGACGCTGGCGGCGCCGATGTTCGTGTACTCGCCGATGGTGGCGTCGCCCACGTACGACAGGTGCGGCACCTTGGTTCCCTCGCCGATCTCGGCCTGCTTCATCTCCACGAAGGTGCCGGCCTTCGACGCGGCGCCCAGTACTGTCCCCGGGCGCAGATAGGCGAACGGGCCCACGCTCGCCCGCGGCCCGATCCTGGCGCCGTCGGCGACCGAGCTGACCACCACCGCGCCCTCGGCCACCGTGGTGTCCCGCAGCCGGCAGCTCGGACCCACCTCGGCGTGCGCGGCGATGTGCGTGCGGCCCAGCAGCTGCGTGCCGGGGTGCACCACGGCGTCCGGTTCGAAGGTGACCGTGGCGTCCACCCAGGTCGAGGCCGGGTCGATCACCGTGGCCCCGCCCAGCATGGCCTCCTCCAGCAGCCGGTCGTTGAGCATCCGGCGGGCCTCGGCCAGCTGCACGCGGTTGTTGATACCGGCGATCTCCCGGTGGTCCGCGGCCCGCGCGGCCCCCACCCGGTGCCCGTCGGCGCGCAGAATGCCCAGCACGTCCGTCAGGTACTCCTCGCCCTGGCTGTTGTCGGTGCGCAGCCGGCCCAGCGCGTCCGCCAGCAGCCGGGCGTCGAAGGCGAAGACCCCGGAGTTGATCTCCCGGACGGCCCGCTGCGCGGCGGTGGCGTCCTTGTGCTCGACGATCCGCGAGACCGAGCCGTCCTCCGCCCGCACGATGCGGCCGTAGCCCGTGGCGTCCGGGACCTCCGCGGTCAGCACCGTCACGGCGTTGCCGTCGGCGGCGTGCGCGTCCGCCAGCGTCCGCAGCGTCGCCGCCGTCAGCAGGGGGGTGTCGCCGCAGGTCACCAGGACCGTGCCGGACAGCTCCGTGCCGTCGGCGGTCAGCTCCGCGAGCCCGGTGCGCACCGCGTCCCCGGTGCCCCGCCGCTCGTGCTGCACCGCGGTGCGTACCCCCGCGTCGAGAGCCGCCAGATGCCCGGTGACCTGCTCGCGGCCGTGACCGACCACCACCACCAGGTGACCGGGGTCCAGTTCGCGGGCGGCGGTCACCACGTGGCCGACCAGCGAGCGGCCGCAGATGTCGTGCAGCACCTTCGGCGTCGCGGACTTCATGCGGGTCCCCTCACCCGCTGCGAGGACGACGACGGCTGCCGGGCGATGGGAACTCACGTGATGTGCCCTTCGGTCCTGAGGGACGACCCCGAACAGGGATCGGAACGATCGGATACTCGCACCATAGCCCCAGCGGACCCCGTAGCCGTCAGGCCCCGAACCCGTCAGGCCGCCGAGCCGTCAGGGGACACGCCGGCGCCCCGGCCGGCGCGGCACTCACTCCTCCTCGGCCTCCGGCCCCGCGCCCTGCCCCGGCACGGTTCCCGCCGCCGCGGCGCGCCCGGTGAGGGTCGCCAGGCTGCTGCGCACGTGCGTCATGTGGGCCCGCAGCTCCTCGGCGCGCTCGGTGTGATCGCGCACCGCCCGCTCGGTGTCGCGCTCCACCCGCTGCTGATGCACCCGCGCCTGGACGAGAAGCTCGTCCTGCCGCGCCCTGGCGTTCTCGATGAGGTCACGCGCCGCGGCCTCGGCGTCGGCCAGCTGCCGGTCCGCCTCGGCCATCAGCTTCTCGCCCCGCTCGGTCAGCTCCGCGATCCGGGCCTCGGCCTCCGCGTGGCGCTCCGTCAGTTCCTCCTCCAGAGCCTTGGCCGCCGCCGTCTGCTCGTCCTGCCGGCCGGTCAGCAGCGACTCGCAGCGCCTGGCCACCTCCACCAGCGCGGCCTGCGCCTCCTCCCGCAGCGCGCGGGCCTCCTCCCGGGCCCGGCCCAGCGTCTCCTCCGCCCGGGCCCGGGCCGCGTCCAGGGCGCTCTCGGCCGCCGCGTCCGCCTCCGCCCGCCGCTCCTGGGCGGCGTTCCACGCCGACTGCCGCAGGTCACGGGCCGCAGCCTCGGCGGTCTCCTGCAGTTCCATCGCCTGCTGCTCGGCCGCCCGGCGCAGGTCGGAGGCCTCCGCCTCGGCCTCGGCGAGCAGCAGCTGCGCCCGCCTGCCCAGGGACTCGAAGGTCTGTGGCGGCAGCGCCGCGATGGTGTCGCCGAGCCGCTCGGCTTCCTTGCTCATCTCCTTGGCCAGTACGGTCAGCCGGGCCAGCCGCTCCCAGGTGCGGTCGCGCTCCTCGCTCAGGACGGAGACCCGGTGATCCACCTGCGCGGGCCGGTACCCGCGGCCCCGGACCTTCTCGAAACCGTGCGGCGAGCTGGACGCAGTCATGAGGTGAGCTCCTTTGCTCCGACCTTTCCGGGCGCTGCGCCCGAGGCGGCAGGTCGGTGACACATGGCTGGATGCGGGCGAATCGCCCGAGTGCGACACTTCGCCCACCAGCATGCAGCACAAAGCCGCCCGGTTCGTGCAAACCGGGCGGCTTGTGAGGCTCTTCGGGGTGGTGAGGGCGGGTTGAGGGCCGCTCACGCCCTGGGGCGTGCGAACGTCAGAGCAGTCCGTCCCACATCTGTTCGAGAAGTACCGACCACCAGCTCTCCGGGTCGGCCAGTGCCTGCGGATCCAGCGACGCCAGCTGCGCCTGGAAGTCGGTGGTCCAGCGTCCGGCCTGCTCCGGGTTCAGCCCGTACCGCAGCCGCCACATCCGCCCCAGCAGGGCCGTGCACCGGGCGAACTGCGGAAGCGAGGCGTTGACGAACTGCGGCGGCACCGGCTGCCCGCCGGGACCGGCCTCCAGCGGCACCGCCACGATGTACGCCGTGCCGTACTGCACGCACAGCTGCCGCCCGAAGTCGCTGCCCATCACCAGGTAGGAACCCGCGTCCGGGGCGGGCTGCACCCCGCGCTCGGCGGCCAGCTCGGCCAGCGTCGGCACCGGGCGGCCCGGCTGGACGTTCGCCCAGAAGAACGGCCCCACGTCCACCGGCAGCCCGGACCACACCAGGGTCTGCGCGACGATCTCCGGCACACCCTGCCGGGACACCGCCTGCTGGTCGTGGCGGAACACACCCTGCGGCCCGAACGCCTGCGCAAGCTCCTGGCCGATCACGTCCAGACCCACCGCGGGAGCCGGCGGCTGCTGCGGCAGCGGGGCGCGCACCGGGGCCGCACGCGGCGGCCCGTCGGCGTACTGCTGCAGTTCGCCCTGATGCTCCACCAGGTGGCGTACCCCCGCCTGCCGGGAGGCGTGGTCGAGGCCGTAGGCGGCGGTGTGCGAGACGCGGGCCTGTGGCCAGGTCTCCCGGATCATCCGGGCGCAGTACCCGCCGGGAAGCTCGCACGACTGGAGCTCGGTGTGCAGCTCCAGTACCTGCTGCGGAGCCACGTTCATCGCCTGCAGCTCGTGGTAGATCTGCCACTCCGGGTGCGGGCAGCCCGGCGCCGAGCGGCGGATGAGCTGCTGCTCGGAGCCGTCCTGCGCGCGGTAGCGCAGCACCGCCATGTAGCCCGAGCCCACGGTGGGAAGCCCGGGCTGCTGCGGGTAGCCGTATCCGGCTCCGCCCGGCGGAGCCGGCGGGGGCACGGCCGGCCCGGGGGGCGGCGGGGCCCCGGCACCGGGAGGCGGAGCTCCCACGCCGGGCGGTGGCTGCGGGGCGTGCGGCACGGCCGGTGAGGGGGTGGCGGGCACCGCGCCCGGCTGCGCCAGCATGGTCGCGGCGTGGTGCACACCGCCGGCGGGCGGTGGTTCCGGGGCCGGCGGTGGCTCGGGCGGGGCCGTGCCGCTCCGGGCGGCGTTGTCCAGCTGGGTCTTCAGCTCCCGCGCGGACACCATCTGGGTGGGGATGTAGGAGCTGTCGCCGCCTCCCGTGCTCCCGGGGGCCGCAGGTGCCGGAGACGGGGGAGGCGGCGCGGCGGGCGGCGGCGGGGGAGTGCCGGGGGCGGCCGGCGGCCGGAGCGGCGCCGCGGCCTTGACCGTGCCCTGGTGCGCCCCCTCGGGGGCGTCCTGGCCGGTGGGGGCGTTCGGTGCCGCGGGCGGCTCCGGCACCGAGGGGTGCACCGTGGTGCGCGGCAGCGGGGGGGCGCCCTGCGGCATGAGCTCGGTGCGGGCCTCGGAGTCGGCTCCGGCCCGCGCGCCGGCGGAGGGCTCGTCCACCGGTGGCGAGAAGACGGTCTGCGGCGGCTCCACCGAGACGGCGTCGGAGCCACTGCCGGAGGTGTCGTTGGCGTCCCACGGCGAGCCGGCGGCGGCCGGAGCGGGCGCGCCGGGGAAGCCCTGCGGCCCGGACGGCCCCGGGTCCTCGGCCGGTCCGGCGGGCGACGGGTGTTCGGGCGAGGCGGCATCCGCGCCGTGCGGAGCGTCCTCCCCGCCGGACTCCCCGCCAGGCTCCCCACCGGGGGAGGCGTTCTCGGGGGCCGGCGTGGGGTCGGTGCGCCGGTCGGGGATGCCGGCCCGGTCGGCGGCCTCCTGCAGCCATTCCGGCGGCGTCAGCAGGAAGGACGTGGCCTCCAGGTCCACCCGGGCCGGTGGCTCGGCGGCCTGCGGGGCCGCGGCGAGGGAACCGTACTCCTCCTCGTAGCACCGGATGATCTCGGCGACGGGCAGCGCGGGCCACAGCGTACTGTCCCCGCTGTCCCGGGCGATGACCATCCGGCCGCCGCCGGTCAGCACACCGCCGCGGTCCTCGGCCCAGGCCACGAAGCCCAGGTCGAACTCCTGGATGCGCACCTCGCGCCGCAGCTCGGCGGGAACCGAGCCGTTGACCCAGCGCTCGGCCCGCTCCTGTACCTGCGCGAACGTCACCATCGCGCTCACCCCTCCACCGGGACGGCGTGCGCGAATCCGCCGTCCACCATCAGATTGGCCACGGTCTCCAGCTCGGGCGGGCTGCCCGCCAGCCGCAGCAGGAAGTCGTCGAAGTCCTCGCCGCACGGCAGCAGCAGCTCGTCCACCCGCTGCTGCACGCCGATGCCGTCCCGGTCCCGGGCGTCGTCGTAGGCGCACAGCCACACCGAACCGGTGGCGTTCCCCTTCACCTTGACGGCGATGATGCCGCCGTGCACGAACGCCACCCCCAGGTAGTCCTTGGTCAGGTGATCGCGCAGGCACTTGTTGATGTACACGAGATCGTTGACCGCCGCCTCCTCGCGGAGGGTGAAGAACGGCTGGTCGATCAGCAGCCCCAGCTCGGGGTCGAGCGCCACCCCGCGCGGCGCGCACCCGCCGGCCGCCTTCAGGAACGACCGGTAGGCCTCCGGCAGCCGGTAGCCGAGCTTCTCCTCGGCGCCGACCACACGGTCCTCGTCGACGGCCACCGAGTACGGCAGGCCGAAGTGCACCGGCCTGGTCTCGGCCAGCGGGCGGGTGCCGCGTTTGTCCTGGTCCACCTCGGTGGTGGCCAGTCCGCCGTGATGCCGCAGCAGGGCCTTGACCTCGACCGGGATCAGCTGCAGCCGGCGGCTGTGGGCCACGTGGTGCCAGGTCCAGCCGTGCGGCGTCGCCACCGGCGGGAGGTCCGCCCACAGCTCGTGGCCCGCGGAGTGCAGCGCCGCGTTCGCCGAGACGTAGTCCGTCAGTCTCAGCTCGTCCACGCCGAAGCCCTCGGGAGGCTCGGCGATCTCCGCCGCCGCACGCGCGTACGGGGTGAAGTCGGGATAGCCGCCCTCGTCGACCCGGACGCCCTGTGGATGACGGGCCGCCCGCACCGGGTCCGGGAACTGCACGACCTGCCCGGCGTATGCCTTGTTCGGTGGCGGGGCCTGCCCGAGCCGACCTGTCGTCATGGCGTTGCGCCCCCTGCTGTCCTACTCGCTGTCCCGGCACAGCCTATGGGTTCACTCGTTCGCGTACACCGTCCGAGCGAGCCCCGGGCCGGCCGGAGGTCCCTCCGATGGCGGTATCACCCGGGTTGTGCCCTGCGCCGATGATGTCCTGCCCCGGGCATGACATGCGCCACACGCGCCTTGCGGCCGCGGGCCGCCGGGCCGGTCCGGCCGAGTGCCGTGTGGCAAGCTGACGACCGCGGGGGAAGGACCTCGCACGGGGGGAGGAAGCGTAAGCGTGCACGTGTATTCGGAAACATCCGGCATCCGGGACGTACCGCCGTCCCCGGGCCCCGGCCCTCGGCCACCGGGCGACCCCCGGCTCGGCTGGGGCCGCCCGCCCGTACCCGTTCTCCGGCAGCGGCGGGACGGCATCCTGCCCACCGTCGCGGCGGCGCTGTCGCTGCCCGGCCGGGACCACCCGCTCACCGGCACCGCGAGCCGCTCGGGGCCGCCCCCCGCCCTCCACCCCGCGGTCCGCGACGTGCTCGACGGACTTCCCACCGAGCAGCGCGAACGGCACGGCGGGCGCTGTCCGGAGGCCGTCCTGCTCTCCCGGCATCTCACCGCCTCCGGGGCCCAGCGGTCCGGCCAGGTCCGGCGTGCCCTGAAGAACGCCCGGATCACCACCCGGTACATCCGCGAGGACGGCGACCCGCGGCACGGCGAGTACGCCCCCCACTGCCGGTCCTGCACCGCGCTGCTGGGACATTTCGGGGTCCGCAGCGTGAGTCCGGCCGGCGAGGACACCCCCCGCGTCCCCGGCCGGCGCACCACCCGCAGGTCCGCCGGCCGCGCCCCCGGCGACGCCGGCACCGTCGTCGAGGAGGCACTGCTGGCCGCCGGCTGGCAGCCGGGCCGCCGGGAGGGGGCGCCGGCCGAGCAGTGGGCCGACACCCTGCGCGCCCACCTCTCTCCGGCCGGACATGCCCACCGCATCTTCCCCGTCGCCTTCGAGATCTGGGCCGAGTACGGCGGCCTGCGACTGGTTCCCCCCGGCCCCGGGCACGAGTTCGCCCCCAGCCCGGTGTCCCTCGACCCCCTGCTCGGACTGCACTGGGCCCGGACCCTCGGCGATCTGGGGCGCGCGTTGGACACCGAACTCAGCCCGCTCGGTGCCGAGGACGGCGGGAGAGCGCTGCTCGCCGTGGACCGCGACGGCCGCGTCTACTGCCTCGACCACTCCGGCGACTGGTATCTCGGGCCCGACATCCGTACCGCCCTGGCCACCCTGCTCGCCGGGACACCGCCCGCACGCCTGAGCCCGCCCTGACCCAGGCGGCGCCGGTCCCGGGCCGGGTCAAGTTGACGGCAGGGCAGGGACGCGCAGCGCCACGAAGGCCATGTCGTCGTGGCCGTCACTGGGATGCCGCTCGGCCAGGACGCCGACCAGGTCCTCCGGCGGCAGGTCGGCGTGGGCGGCCACCAGGTCCGCCAGGGCGTCCAGCTGTTCGTCGAGGCAGTGCCCCGGGTGCTCCACCAGGCCGTCGGTGTACAGCAGCACCGTGGCCCCGGCCGGGAGGGGGCGGGTGTGGTCGGGGCGGTGGATGTCCGGGTCGACGCCGAGCGGAACCCCCGGCTCGGCGTGCAGGTACTCGGTCCGCCCGTCCGGATGGAGCAGCAGCGGTGGCAGGTGCCCGGCCGTGCTCCAGCGGATCAGCCAGTCCCGGCCCGCCGGCTCGATCCGGGCCAGGCAGGCGGTGGTGACCGGCAGGTCGGTGATCGCGTGCACGGTGCTGTCGAGCTGGGCGAGCACGCTGCTGGGCGGGGTCCGGCGGTCGTACAGCAGTGCCCGGAGCATGTTCCGGGCCTGCGCCATCGCGGCCGCCGCGTGCAGGTCGTGGCCCACCACGTCGCCGATCACCGCGGCGCAGGCGTCGTCGGGAAGCAGGATGGCGTCGTACCAGTCGCCGCCGACCCCGGCCGGCTCGGCGGACGGACGGTAGACGGCGGCCGCGGAGAACGGCGCGAGATCGGGCAGTGCGGGCAGCAGCAGCCGCTGGAACTGCTCGGCGCTCTCCCGCGCGTGCCGGAACAGCCGGGCGTTCTCGATCGCGACCCCGGCCGCGCCGGCCAGCGCGCGCACGATGTCCTCGTCGTCCTGGTCGAAGGGCCGGCCGTCGCGCCGCTCGGACAGGTACAGATCACCGTAGATCTCCCCCCGGACGGTGATCGCCATGCCCAGCAGGGTCCGCATCGGCGGGTGGCCGGGAGGGAAGCCGACCGATGCCGGATGGGAGGGGATGTCGCTCACCCGCAGGGGCTCCGGGTGACGGATCAGGTGCCCCAGCACACCGCGGCCGTGCGGAAAGCCGACCCCCGCCAGCCGGGCACGTTCCCGTGGCGACAGCCCGGCCGTGATGAACTCCTCCAGGCTGTCTCCCGAAGGAGCGAGAACCCCCAGCGCGCCGTACCGGGCGTCCACCAGGTCCATGGCGGTCTCCACGATCCGGCGCAGCACCGTCGGCAGGTCCAGCTGCCCGCTGATGACGAGCACGGCGTCCAGCAGCCCGTGCACCCTGTCCTGCGCCCGGGCCAGCTCGGTGAGCTCCCGGGCGACGTCCTGCGCCGGCCCGCCGGACTCCCGCGCCGGTCGCGCGGCGTCCGGCCCGCCGGCCGGCTCCGGCCCCGCCATCACGCCCGTACCCCGCTCACCCTGCTCACCGGCCCACAGTAAGCGGCACGCCCTCCGGAAACCCGCATGACCGGCCCGGACGGCCGGTGCCCCTCACGCGATCGTCGGCCGATGTTCACGCGCAGTGCGCCCGGAACTCACCGCGGGCACCGGAGCGTGCCGCACAGTCGGGCTCCCCGGCCGGCCCGGCCGGGGAAGGCTCGAAGGAGTGGCGATGGGGCACGGATCCGCGGTGACCGGCAGACGGCGGATCGCGTTCGCCGTCCGTACGGACGGGCCGCGGCTGCCCGCCCTCGAAGGACTGCTGCGCGGTCTCGTGCTGTCCCAGCCGGCGGTCTGCGAGGACGTGGTGGTGCTCCACCCGGGCCTGCCCGACACGGCGTTCGACGCCGCCCGGCGCGTGCACCCGCGCGTCGTGCCGCGGCTCGCGCCGGGCCGGGCCGCGACCGACCCGGTGGAGCCGCCGGCGGACTACGACACGGTCGTCGTGCTGCCGCCCGGCGGGAGGATCGGCGGCGACCTCGGCCCCTTCCTGCGCAGCCGGGAGCCGCTGGTGAGCCCGGACCCGCCGGACACGGCCTGCCCACGGTGCGGTCCCGGCGGAGCGGACGGCGGGCCGATGAGCGACGAGGAGTTCCGCGCGGCGTTCCGGGCCCTGCCCGGCCCCCGCCACCCCGCACTCCTCGTCCACTGCGCTCTCCCGCTGCCCGGCCCGGGGGCCCCGCCCGCCCCGCCGGGCCTGGTGCGGGCGGCCGGCACCGCGCTGTACCGGCAGGGGCGCTTCGCCGAGGCCGCCGAGGTCCTGTCGGCCGCCGCCCCCCACGCCGGTGACGCCCGCCTGCAGGAGGCCCTCGGCGCCGCCCTGATGGCGCTCTCCCGCCACGAGGAGGCCGAGACCCACCTGCTGCTGGCCACCGCCGATCCGGCCGTCGCGGCCCGCGCCTACGGCCGGCTGGCCCAGCTCGCCTGGCTGCGCGGCAAGGACGGCACCGCCCACGGGTACGCCCGGGAAGGACTCGACGCGGACCCCACCGACCGGACCTGCCGCACGATGCTCGGCCGGACCCGGCCGCGCCCCGGGGGCGGCGCGGAGCCGGAGGCACCCCGCCCGGGCGGCCGGCTCGCCCATGTCGCGCTGTACGCGTCAGGGCTGGACAACGCCGGCGACAAGCTGCTGCCGGAGGCCGTCCGGATGTGCCTGGACACCGACACCGGGCCCCGCCGCTGGCACCCGGTGCACGTCCACCGGCTCGTGGACGACGCGGTGCTGGAGCAGCTGAACGCCCTGCGCGGCGTCGTGGTGGGCGGCGGCGGGCTGTTCCTGCCCGACACCTGGCCCAACGGCAACAGCGGCTGGCAGTGGAACGTCCCGGACGAGGCACTGGCCCGGATCACCGTGCCGCTCGCCGTCTTCGCGGTCGGGTTCAACCTCTTCCAGGGACAGGACTACGCGCGCGACCGGCTGGCCGGAAGCCTGCGCGCGCTGGCCGAGCGGTCGGTGTTCTTCGGGCTGCGCAACCGCGGCTCGGTGGAACGGGTCCGTGAACTGCTGCCCCCCTCCCTGCGGGACCGGGTGGAGTACCAGCCCTGCCCCACCACGGTCGCGCGCCATCTCGTGCCCGGCTGGACGGACCCGGCCCGCCGCACCGGCCCGGTGCTGCTCAACTGCGCCTTCGACCGTGCCGGGCTGCGCTTCGGCCACGACTACCCGTATGTGCTGGCCCAGCTCGCCACGGCCGTGCGCCGGCTCTCGGAGCACGGTGAGGTGCGGTACGCGGCGCACGCGCCGTCCGACGAGAAGTTCGTCCACGACCTGCGCCGCGAACATGGCATGACGCTCCCCGTCGACGCCCTGTACGCCCTTGACAACAGCGCCGTGCGCGCGGTCTACCGGGACGCCCGCCTGGTCATCGGCATGCGCGGGCACGCCACGATGATCCCGTTCGGCTGCGGCACCCCTGTGCTCAGCCTGGTCTCGCACCCCAAGATGGCCTACTTCCTGGAGGACATCGGCCGCCCCGAATGGGGGATCCCGGTGCACGCCGACGACCTGGCCGAGCGGCTCGCCGCACGTGCCGCGGACCTGCTGGACGGCCAGGACGCGGCGGTGGCCGACGTGCACGCCCGGCAGCGCGAGCTGTGGCGGGTCACCAGGGAGAACACCGCCGGGCTCACCGCCGTGTTCGGCGGCGAAGCCCCCGGCGCCGCCCCGGCGGAGGATCAGCCGCGGGCCGCGTCCTCGGCCGCCCGGACCGCGTCCCGGTAGTCGCGGGCCGCCGTCCGCAGCGCGGTCTCCGGATCGACACCGGCCGCCTCGGCCTCCCGCGCCAGCTCCAGCAGCCGCCGCCCGAAACCGCCGTCCGGGCCGGTGCCCTCCCCACCGGCCGGCGGCAGCGGCACGTCGAGCCCCGCCGCCCGCGCCCGGCCCGACAGCTTCGCCGCCAGGGCCAGCCCCGGCTGCCCCAGCGGCACCCCGTCGGTCACCGAACCGCGCCGCTTCTCCTCGGCCTTGGTCCGCAGCCAGTGCGCCTTGACGTCCTCCGGGGTCTCCGCCTTCTCGTCGCCGAAGATGTGCGGGTGGCGGTGCACCAGCTTCTCCACCAGGACCGCCGCCACGTCGTCCACGGAGAACGGCTCCCGCGGGTCGTCCTCGGCGATCCGTGCGTGGAACACCACCTGGAGCAGCACGTCACCGAGCTCCTCGCGCAGCTCGGTGCGGTCCCCCGCCTCGATCGCCTCGACCAGCTCGTACATCTCCTCCAGGCCGTAGCGGGCGATGTCGGCGCTGGTGCGCAGCGAGCTCCACGGGCACTCCGCGCGGATCCGGTCCATCACCTGGACGACGTCCAGCAGCCGTGCGCCGGGCAGGTCGTAGGAGCCCGGCAGCAGTTCCAGCGCGGGCATCGCGTACCGGCCCGAGCCCGCGAGCCGGGCCAGCGCGTCCGTCAGCCGCGGCTCGCCCTCCGCCGTGGACAGCACCACCACCGTGTGCCCGCCGGAGCACGCCTCGACCAGCTCCCCGGCGTCCGGCCCGGCCACCTCCACGGACACGCCGGCCTCCGCCAGGTACGGCAGCTGCGGATGCCCGGCGTCCCGGCACAGGACCCGGTCGGCGGTGCGCAGCACCTCCCACGCGGGCCAGGACAGCATGCCGGGCGCGACCCGGTGGCTGGTGGTCAGCAGGACGATACGGCCGGGGTCCGCGGCGGCGGACGCGCCTGCCCCGGGAAGAGCGGTGGAGGTCACGCCCCGAACGTAACGCACGACCGGGGTGCGGCGGGCGGCCCGCCGCGTGGCCCGGACGCGGTCAGGCTTCCTCGTCGTCCATGGTGGGCACCCGCAGCCACGGCGTGTCCGCGTCGACCAGCGACAGGACCTCGGGGTCCCACCGGCCGTAGCGCGGGTTCACCTGCACCCCGGCCTCCTCGCCGGTGTTCGCCAGCAGCTGCCCGAGCATCTCCTGGCCGCGCTCGTCCGGCCCGGCCCCGATCTTCTCGGCGAGCCGCTGGATCAGCAGCTGCGTGCGCAGCACCCCGTCGATGTGCTCGGAGGCCAGCGGCAGGCCGTTCTGCATCAGCGCCGCGCGCTCCAGCTCCTCGACGCCACCGGCGTTCTCCTCCAGGTTGGCCCGCTCCTGCTGCACCTCGCGCCGCGACACGTCCACCCCGGCGTCCGCCGCGGCGAGCTCCACGACCTCCTGGTACACGAGGTAGTTCACGGTCTCCCGGGGGAGCTGCGCGGAGGCGGCGATGAGCTGGTCGGCGTTCTCGTCCTCGCGCTGCGCCTGCCGGACGGCCTCCACCTGGTTCTGCACCTGCGACAGGCTGATCTGCTCGTCACCGACGACGGCGGCGATACCGGGCCGGGAGTCGGTCGTGCAGCCGGTGAGCAGCGGCGCTGCCACCAGCAGAGCTGCGGCGGAGACGGACAGTGCGGACAAGCGGCGCTTCACTGGGACTCCCGGCGTGGATTCAATGCGATGACCGTGATCCTAAGCAGCGGACGCGGCCGTGACTACCGCTCCCCCCTGCGATTCGGCTCTCTCCCGCTCACCCGGCGGGTGCGGGGGCCGAGCCCCTGGCCCTGCGGACGTCACCCGCCGTCACTGGGCCCAGCGGCGGATCATCGGTGCCACCCGCTGGCGGCCGACCCGGTACAGTCCCCCCGCGCCGCGCCGCACCAGCCGCCGCATCGCGGTGCCGGCGGCGTCCGCGGGGTGCGGCAGCGGCCTGCCCAGCAGGTCCAGGCCGCGCCGTTCCAGAAGCTGCGCCAGGTAGTCCCCGGCGCGCTCCTGCGTGTAGTACGGGCGCAGCGGGGGCAGCGCACCGGCGGAACGCAGCGCGGCCAGCCGGTCGCGGGCCGCCCGGTAGGGGTCGCCGAGGCCCACGCCGTGGCGGCGGGCCCACTCCGGCGAGGCGGTGGGGACCAGGCCGGCGTCCAGTTCCGCCCAGGAGGCCAGGCATCCCGAGCGCAGGAAGTAGTGGTTGCCGTGCGCCTCGCGCACCCCGAAGTCGGTGAGGATCGCGGTGGGGATGCCCCGGTGGATGGCCTCGACGGCGGCCGTGGAGCTGACCGTCACCAGCAGGTCCGTGCGGTCCAGCACCTCGCCCATGTCGCCGTACACCAGTTTCAGGTTCTCCGGCGGCGAGGGCAGCTCCTCGTACAGCAGCTGGTAGGAGTGGCGCTCGGTGTGGGTGACGGCCTCGCCCGGCTTGTTCCGCAGCTTCACCAGCACCTCCCGGTCCGGGTGCGTCCGGGCGTGCCGCTGGAGCCTGGCCAGCAGGCCCGCGCGGGCGGCCCGCCCGGCCGGGACGGACGGCTGGACGGCGAAGCAGACGGTGAACGGCCTGGTGTCACCGGCCGCCGAGGGGTCGTGGGGGGCGCCGCCGAGGAACGGCAGACCGGCCTCCACCACGCAGTCCCGCTCCAGGCCCAGGGCGTCGTACACCTCGCGGAACCGCTCGGCGTCGTGCGCGCTGTTGGCCAGCACGATGTCGGAGCCGGCCCGCAGCAGCAGTCCGTCCACCATGTTCTCGTAGACCACCCCGACGTAGCCGGTCACCACCACCGGGCGCGGCCGCCCCTCGTCCCGGGTGACCCGCAGGCTGTGGAGGAGGGAGAGCACGGTGCCGCCGGTGGTGCCCAGGACCAGGAGGTCGGCGCCGGCCACCGCCGGGTCCCGGACGAACTCGGCGCAGTCGGTCCACCCGCTGGTGTCCGGGACGATCCCCACCTCGGCGATCTGCCGGGCGGTGGGGGCGCTGGCGGTGCGCATGAAGCGGGCGTCCAGGGCGTGCCCGGGGGCCAGTTCACGGGCGACCGAGGCGGCCCACTTCCAGCGGCTGTCCGAGTCCGCGAGCACGACAGCGCGTGGTGCGGCGCTACCCATCGGTGAGTTCCCTTCGCCGGGACGTGTGTTCCCCGTTGTGCTGTCCGGCCGGGTGCCGTCGCCGGGTGCGTCCCAGTGATACCGATCGCGTACGACGGGTGACTGGCCTGCGGGTGAACGGCGGGTGACACGGGGGTCGCGCCGCCGCACCCGGAGGTGGCCGTCATGTGACCGATGTCACCGGGGTGGCTGCCCGGCCGGCACCCGGTCGGGGCGATGACTGTCGGAGAGGCGGCCGGCCGCGCCCGCCGGGGATTTTGTGTGCGTGCCGTGGACGGGCATCGGTGCGGGGGCCGGGGAAGCCGCCCGCCCGTCGGCCGGTGCGTCGTCGGGGCGGAACAGCCACGGCAGCCGGGGTTGGACGAGCGGCCTGGCCAGGGCCCGCACCGGCGGGGAGGCGAGCACCACCGCGACCGCCACCGACACCGCGACCAGTGCCAGCTGGTCGGGCCAGGGCCCCACCCAGCCGGCCCCGTAGTTCTGCACGAGGAAACGCAGCACCAGCGGATGCAGCAGGTAGATGTACAGCCCGCCGGCCCCCAGGAAGGTGATGACCGGCAGATGACGGCGGGGGACCAGCCGGATGAAGCACAGGGCGATCACCATGCCCGCCAGCAGTACCGCCCCCCGCGGCACCCAGGACAGCGGCGCCTGGAGCAGGTGACCCTGCCCGTAGGGGCCCTTCATGAACAGCCAGCCCAGCTTCACCTCCCAGCGGGCGAACCAGGACGCGGTGAGCACCGCGGCCATCATCCCCAGCGCGGCGTGCCGGGTCCACCGGGCCCGCATCAGGTCGGCGAACAGTCCCTGGCCGAGCTTCCAGCCCAGCAGGAAGAACGGCAGGAAGCACAGGGTCCGGGAGAGGGAGAACGTGGTGTCGAACCGCTGCACGTATCCGGCCAGCAGTGCCACCACGACCGAGACGGCCAGCGGGTACCGCAGCCGGGCCAGAAAGGGCAGCCCGGCCCGCCAGAACAGCAGCGACAGCAGGAACCACAGGCCCCAGGCCGGGTTGACGGTGTGGAACGTCCACTCGCCGTTCTCGCTGTACCAGCGCATCTGGAGGGTGTGCAGCAGGCCGATCAGCAGATACGGCACCAGGACCGACTCCACGAGCCGGCGCGCCTCCCGGGGCGTGAGCGGACCGGCGCTGCTGAAGTATCCGGCCACCATGACGAAAACCGGCACCCGCATCGCCCAGCTCGCCACGTACAGCCAGCGCAGCCCGTCCACGTCCCGCACCTGGTCGATGGCGTGCCCGGTCACCACGAGGGTGCCGGACAGGAAGCGGATGTTGTCCCAGTGCGGGTCCCGGGAGGCCTTTCTCACCGGCCGCCCGCGCAGTGGCCGCCCCAGCACCTTCAGCACACCCGACTCCTCCGTGTCCGTCCCAAGCCCGGCCCGGCAGGCGACGCTAGCGCCGCGCGTTCCCCGCCTGATGCACGGAAACCGGCGGCCGGGTGAACAGTGGGTGCAGTCCCGGCGTGCGGACAGGGAACAGGTGACGTGTGACACGGGCCGGTCATGATCGTCAGCCTTCGGTCGTGGCCGTGTCCCGGCGTCGCAACAGCCCTGGATCCACGGCCGCGAGCCTGGTGCGATGTGGGTGCGGCGGTTCGCGGGGAGCCGCCGCGGCGTCAGAGAGGGACACCGGAGCATGGCCGAGCAGGAGACCACCGAGCAGCCCTTCGCACGTGTCCGCCGCCGGCGGGTACGGGCTCTCGCCGCGGCTGCCGCCGTCGTGCTCGCCACGGGTGCCCTGGCCGCGTGCGAGCCCGAGACGCCGGCGCCCGCCCCCGACGTCGTCGAGGGCGGCGAGGGCGGCGGACCGGGGGAGGGCGGCGACGCCGCCGACCGCCCGGGGGCGGACGACGGTTTCCTCGCCGCGGGGGAGACCCAGGCCTGGGACAACGGCGTGGAGATCACGCTCTCCGCGGCCGAGGAGTACACCCCCAGCGACCACATCGAGGTCCAGGGCACCGCCTGGAAGGTCACCGTCACGGTCCACAACGGGGGCGACAGCGACTACCTGGCCTCCCTGCTCTACAGCGCGCGGGCCGGCGACCGGGGCGGCGACGCCGCCCAGATCTACGACAGCGCCCTGCTGGAGCGGGCTCCCGACGGTGCCGTCAAGCCCGGCCGTTCCATGACCGGGGAGATCGCCTTCGACGTGCCCGACGGCGCCGGGTTCGTCGACGTGGAGGTCAACCCTGTCGGGGGCGGCCTGGACAAGGCGTACTGGAACCTGCGGCTCTGAGCCGCACACCGCCGCCCGCGCGGCGGCCTCGCGACCAGCGGTCCGTGCCTCACAGGGGAGGGCACGGGCCGCTTCGCGCTGCCCGCGGCGGGCAGCGGGCGCGCCACGTTTGCGCCTCACGCCGCGTGAGGTGCCATCCTCCGGTACCGGTCCCCTAGGGGATCCCTGCGACTTTGCTCCGACCCGCGGTTCGTCCTGCGGCAGGACGAGCCGGGCCCCGTCATTGCCTAGTGTCGTAGGACAAGAAGACGCATGACGAGTCAAGAGCAGACCGAGGAGAACACCGTGACAACGGCTGTAGCGAATCCGGAGACCGGGGGCAGCGGAGGGCACGCAGCCGTGGCCGCGCGAACCGAGAACGTCACCAAGGCCTACGGCGAGGGGGAGACCCGGGTACTCGCCCTGGACCAGGTGAGCCTGGACATCCACCGCGGTGCCTTCACCGCGATCATGGGCCCCTCCGGGTCCGGCAAGTCCACCCTGATGCACTGCCTGGCCGGGCTGGACTCCGTCACCTCCGGGCGCATCTGGATCGGTGACACCGAGATCACCGGGCTCAAGGACAAGAAGCTGACCCGCCTGCGCCGGGACAACATCGGCTTCATCTTCCAGGCGTTCAACCTGCTGCCCACCCTCAACGCCATCGAGAACATCACCCTCCCGATGGACATCGCCGGCCGCAAGCCGGACCAGGAGTGGCTCGACCAGGTCGTGACCACCGTCGGCCTGGCGGACCGCCTCAAGCACCGGCCCGCCGAACTGTCCGGCGGCCAGCAGCAGCGGGTAGCCGTCGCCCGTGCGCTCGCCTCCCGGCCCGAGATCATCTTCGGGGACGAGCCCACCGGGAATCTGGACTCCCGGGCCGGCGCGGAGGTGCTGCGGTTCCTGCGCCGCTCCGTCGACGACCTGGACCAGACCATCGTCATGGTCACCCACGACCCGGTGGCCGCCGCCTACGCGGACCGCATCGTCTTCCTCGCCGACGGCCGGATCGTCGACGAGATGACCGAGCCGACCGCCGACCGGGTCCTGGACCGGATGCGTCACTTCGACGGGCAGGGACGGGTGTCGTGAGCGTCGCCAAGACATCCCTGCGCAACTTCTTCGCCCACAAGGGCCGCATGGTCCTGGCCGGAATGGCCGTGGTGCTGTCGGTCGCCTTCGTGTGCGGCACGCTGGTCTTCACGGCCACCATGACCACCACGTTCGACAAGCTGTTCGCCGAATCGGCGTCGAACGTGATGGTCTCCCCGGCCGACAGCGGCTCCGACGTCGAAGCGAGCGAGGGCTCCCGGACCGGGCGCCCCGACACGCTGCCCGCCTCGCTGGTCGAGGAGATCAAGCAGGTCGACGGCGTCGCCGAGGCCACCGGCCTGGCCGACTCGGCCAACGTCGTGATCGTCGACAGCGACAACGAGAACGTCGGCCCCACCACCGGCGCCCCCACGGTCGCCCTCAACTGGTCCGACCTCGAACTGCGGTCCATGGAGGTCACCGAGGGCAGCCCGCCCTCGGGCTCCTCCGAGGCGATGATCGACGCCGACACCGCCAACAAGCACGACCTGACTGTGGGCGACGAACTGAGAATCCTCAGCGCCACCGGGGATCTGCCCGTCACCATCAGCGGCATCGCCACCTTCCAGATCACCAACCCCGGCGCGGCCATCGTCTACCTCGACCTGCCCACCGCGCAGGAACACCTGCTCGGCGCCCGGGACGTCTTCACCCGGATCTACGTCGACAGCGACGGACAGTTCAGTGACGAGGAACTGAGGGACCGCGTGGCCGCCGCCATCGGCGAGGACGACTACCGGCTGCTCACCGAGGCCGAGTTCGTCGAGGAGAACCAGAACGCCTTCGCCGAGGTCATGGGCGTCATCCAGTGGGTGCTTCTCGGCTTCGCCGGGATCTCGCTGCTGGTCGGGATCTTCCTCATCGTCAACACCTTCTCCATGCTGGTCGCCCAGCGCACCCGGGAGATCGGTCTGATGCGGGCCATCGGGGCCGGCCGCAGGCAGATCAACCGCTCGGTGCTCATCGAGGCCCTGCTGCTCGGCGTCGTCGGCTCCGTCATCGGCTTCGGCGCCGGTATCGGTCTGGCCGTCGGCCTGATGGCGCTCATGAGCACCCTGGGCATGAACCTGAGCACCGACGACCTCACCATCGGCTGGAACGTGCCGGTCATCGGCATCGTGCTCGGCACGCTCGTCACCATGCTCGCCGCCTACATCCCCGCCCGCCGGGCAGGGCGGATCACCCCGATGGCCGCCCTGCGGGACGCCGGGATGCCCGGTGACATCCGGGCCGGCCGCGTCCGCGCGGGCATCGGCATCGTGCTGACCCTGATCGGCGCGGCAGCCCTGGCCGCCACCACGACCACGGACGAGGCGGCCACCGCCGGCGGCTACCTGGGCCTGGGCATCGTGCTCTCCCTGATCGGCCTCATCCTCGCCGCGCCCATCCTGGTCGGCCTGGTGGTGCGGGGCCTCAGCTTCGTGCTGCTCCGCGTCTTCGGCCCGATCGGCCGGCTTGCCGAGCGCAACGCGCTGCGCAACCCTCGCCGGACCGGCGCCACCGCCTCCGCCCTGATGATCGGCCTGGCGCTGGTGGCGGGGCTCTCGGTGGTCGGCTCCTCGATGGTCGCCAGCGCCAGCGAAGAGATCGACAACACCGTCGGTGCCGACTACATCATCATGAGCAGCAACTGGATGCCCGTGCTGCCCGAGGCGACAGCGGCCGTGCACGACACCGACCACCTCGCCCACGTCACCGAGCTCCGGCAGATCGAGGCGGAGGTCACCTTCGCGGACGGCGAGAGCACCGAACGCACCCTGAGCGTGGCGCCGCCCACGTTCGCCCAGGACCTCCGTGCGAGCGTCGCGGAGGGCGACCTCGCCCAGGCCTACGGGCCGGGCGGCATGGCCATCGGCACCGCCTACGCCGAGCAGCACGGACTGTCCATCGGAGACCAGGTGGACGTCTCCTTCCAGGGCGGCGACAGTGCCCGGCTGACCCTGCGCGCCTTCGTCGAGTTCGACGACACCATGGAGAGCGAGACCTGGTCGGTCGGCCTGGAGACGGTCCGTGAGCACGTACCGGAGGAAGACCTGCCGCTGCCGATGGTGCTCTTCGCCAAGGCGGAGAACGGCATGCAGGACGAGGCCCGTGCCGCCCTCGACGCGGCCCTGGAGCCCTACCCGCAGATGGAGGTCCGCGACCAGGCCGAGTACAAGGAGCTGATCGAAGGCCAGGTCGGGCAGCTGCTCAATATGGTCTACGGACTGCTGGCGCTGGCCATCATCGTGGCCATCCTCGGCGTGGTGAACACCCTGGCCCTGTCCGTGGTGGAGCGCACCCGGGAGATCGGCCTGATGCGGGCCATCGGTCTCTCCCGCCTCCAGCTGCGGCGGATGATCCGCCTGGAGTCGGTGGTCATCGCCCTGTTCGGCGCACTCCTGGGAGTGGGACTGGGCCTGGCCTGGGGCGCGGCCGGACAGCAGCTGCTGGCCATGGAGGGCATGAAGGTCCTGGAGATCCCCTGGGGGACGATCATCGGGGTGTTCGTCGGCGCGGCACTGGTCGGTCTGCTGGCCGCCCTGATGCCGGCCTTCCGGGCGGGCCGGATGAACGTCCTCAACGCCATCGCCACCGAGTAGCACCCGCACGGGACGGCGCCGGACGGCCGGGGCACGGGAGACGATCCCGCGCCCCGGCCGTCGGCCGTTCCGTCACCGCCCGGAGAGTGCGGTGAAGCGGCCGGTCCTGATGCTCCGCAGCAGTGCCCCGAGCCGTTCCGGCCGGGCGACGACGACGTTCGCCGGGTCGTCGCTCTCCCGAACGGCGACCATGCCGATGGGACTGCCGGGTATCTCGCCGACGTTGAGGCAGGAAGAACCCTCCTGGCAGAAGGAGGACAGCTGCCAGTTGATCGTGTCCATAACACTCCTTGCGGTTCACAGTTCTCGTATCAGGCTGAGAATGAAGTCGCGTGACTCCTCGGGTGGGAGCGCGGTCGCTTCCATCCGGTCCAGCAGCAGCCGGTACTTCGCCAACTGTGCTTCTGCGTCGAGCAGTAGCGTGCCATGGGACTGGTCCAGCTGAACGGTGTCGAGCTGCCGCACTGCCCCGGTGAAGTAGTTGACCGACTGGCCGGAGCCGGGGAAGACGCCATTGCTGAACGGGATGGTACGGAGGGTGATGTTGTCCCGCTCGCTCATCTCCAGAAGGTGAGCGAGCTGCGCACGGGACGTGCGGGTGCCTCCGAAGCGCATGCGCAGTGCGGCCTCATGGACCACGGAGCGGTAAGGGACAGGCTGCTCCCGGTAGAGAATCTCCTGGCGCTTGATACGGAAGGAGACACGGTGCTCCACATCTGGAGGTGGCATGGGCGGCACCCCCTCCGCGAAGAGGGCGCGGGCGTGATCGACCGTTTGCAGCGGACCGGGAATGTGCAGGACGTTCCCGACGCGAACGGATGTCGCGAAATGCTCGACTTCGGCCAGGTCGAGTTGAGATGCGGGGAGGATGCCCCGGTACTCCTCCCACCAGCCCCGTTGCTGTTTGCCGGTCATGCTCACGAGGGCGTCGACCAGTGACGAGTCCTGACAGCCGTAGTTGTGAGCCAAGGTCCGGACCCGCTGCTCGCTCAGCCCGAAGCGTCCTGTCTCGATATTGCTGATGCGAGCCTGGTTCGCACCGATGAGTTCTCCCGCCTCCCGGGCGGTGAGTCCTGCGCGCTCCCGGAGTTTGCGCAGTTCCAGCCCGAGTCGAAGCTGCCGTGCTGTGGGTGCTTGGCGGGGCGGCATGTTCCCTCCACTCGTACGTCTTGCCGGTACCTCGCCTGTACGAGGTAAGTGTTAGATGGTTTCGCTGATTCTGTAGAAACCATCCGACACGCCGCCTAGGGTGTGACTGTCAGTGACTTACTCGTGACCCCGGGAGACGCATTGATGGCCACCGTAGTGCCGGACACGTTGCCGCAGGAGTTCGTCCAGGAGATCCGTGACCTGGTGAGCGACACCGCGCCCAGGGTGTTCGCCCTGGTGCACCACACACCCGCGACCGAGGACCCCGCCGACCTGGACGCCTACGTCGCGGCATGGGGCATCGAGTACCAGGACGGCGGGGTGGTGGTCATGGGTGAGGAAGGGCGGCGGCTGATGAGGCTCCGATCCGTGGACCGGGCCGTGTGGTGGCTGACCCGGCTCACCGGCGGCCCAATCCGGCTGGAACGGCCGGGAGCGGAGAGGGCTCCCGCGCCACCGGACCACTGACAGCGGGAGGTGCCGGCAGGCGTGTGCGGTACCGGGCCCTGTTCCGCCGGGCAGATTGGCGGAACAGGGCCCGGAGGGGCGCGGCGGTGGCGCCGGGGTGGCTCGTGGGGAAGGAGCCGCGGGTGTCCGGCGGGCGGCGTACGCTGGAACGGAACCCGGGCCGCGTCGCGTGTCGGGGTGTTCGCGTTGCCCTGTCACCTGTTCGGGACGGATTCCACCTCTTCATGAGTCTCACCGGTCTTCTCGACGCCGTCGTGCGCGATCCCGCGCTTGCTGAGGCCGTACAGGCCGCCGCCGACGGCAACCGCCACCACGTCGACCTCGTCGGCCCGGCTGCCGCGCGGCCCTTCGCCGTGGCCGCGCTGGCCCGCTCCGCCGGGCGGACGGTCCTGGCGGTGACCGCCACCGGCCGGGAGGCCGAGGACCTGGCCGGGGCGCTGCGCTCCCTGCTGCCCCCCGACGGGGTGGTGGAGTTCCCCGCCTGGGAGACCCTGCCGCACGAGCGGCTCTCGCCGCGTTCGGACACCGTCGGCCGCCGGCTGGCGGTGCTGCGGCGGCTGGCCCACCCCCGCGCCGACGACCCCGGCGCCGGCCCGGTCTCGGTGGTCGTCGCCCCGGTCCGCTCGGTGCTCCAGCCGCAGGTCAAGGGGCTGGGCGAGCTGGAGCCCGTGTCGCTGCGCACCGGCGGTTCCGCCGACCTCGGGGAGGTCACCGAGGCGCTGGCGGCCGCCGCGTACTCCCGGGTGGAGCTGGTGGAGAAGCGCGGCGAGTTCGCCGTGCGCGGCGGCATCCTGGACGTCTTCCCGCCCACCGAGGAGCACCCCCTGCGGGTGGAGTTCTGGGGCGACGACATCGAGGAGATCCGGTACTTCAAGGTCGCCGACCAGCGGTCGCTGGAGGTGGCCGAACACGGCCTGTGGGCGCCGCCGTGCCGCGAGCTGCTGCTCACCGACGACGTCCGGCGGCGGGCGGCGGAACTCGCCGAGGAGCATCCGGAGCTCGGCGAACTGCTCGGGAAGATCGCCGAGGGCATCGCCGTGGAGGGCATGGAGTCCCTCGCCCCCGTCCTCGTCGACGACATGGAACTGCTGCTCGACGTGCTGCCGGCCGGCAGCATGACGGTCGTCTGCGACCCCGAGCGGGTGCGGACCCGCTCCGCCGACCTGGTGGCCACCAGCCAGGAGTTCCTCCAGGCCTCCTGGGCCGCCACCGCGGGCGGCGGCGAGGCGCCCATCGATGTCGGCGCCGCCTCGCTGCGCACCCTCGCCGACGTGCGGGAGCACGCCCGCGGGCGGCTGGGCATGCTGTGGTGGTCGGTGAGCCAGTTCGCCGCGACGCCCGAGGCCGAGGAGGCCGATGAGGCGGACGACACGCTCCGGCTGGCCATGCGCGCACCCGAGAGCTACCGGGGGGACACGGCCCGGGCCCTGGCGGACACCAAGGGCTGGCTGGCCGACGGCTGGCGGGTGGTCTACCTGACCGAGGCCCACGGCCCGGCCGCCCGCACCGCGGAGGTCCTGGGCGGCGAGGGCATCGCGGCCCGCCTCGACCCCTCCCTGGACGGCGCGATCGAGCCGTCCGTCGTGCATGTCACCTGCGGGTCGGTCGAGCACGGCTTCCTCGACGAGGGCCGCCGGCTGGCGGTGCTCACCGAGACCGACCTGACCGGGCAGAAGGCGGCCGGCAAGGACGGCGTGCGGATGCCGGCCCGGCGCCGCAAGACGCTCGACCCGCTCACCCTGGAGGCGGGCGACTACATCGTGCACGAGCAGCACGGTGTGGGCCGCTACGTCGAGATGGTGCAGCGCACCGTGCAGGGCGCCACCCGCGAGTACCTGCTGGTCGAATACGCCCCTGCCAAGCGCGGCCAGCCCGGCGACCGGCTGTTCGTGCCCACCGACCAGCTCGACCAGGTCACCAAGTACGTGGGCGGCGAGGCGCCGTCCCTGCACCGGCTCGGCGGCGCGGACTGGACCAAGACCAAGGCGCGGGCCAAGAAGGCCGTCAAGGAGATCGCCGCCGACCTGATCAAGCTGTACTCGGCCCGGATGGCGGCGCCGGGTCATGCCTTCGGCCCCGACACCCCCTGGCAGCGGGAGCTGGAGGACGCCTTCCCCTACGCCGAGACGCCCGACCAGCTCACCACCATCGCCGAGGTCAAGGAGGACATGGAGAAATCCGTGCCCATGGACCGGCTGATCTGCGGCGACGTCGGCTACGGCAAGACGGAGATCGCGGTCCGGGCGGCCTTCAAGGCGGTCCAGGACGGCAAGCAGGTCGCGGTTCTGGTGCCCACCACGCTGCTGGTGCAGCAGCACTTCGGGACGTTCTCCGAGCGCTACGCGCAGTTCCCCGTCAACGTCCGGGCACTGTCCCGCTTCCAGTCCGACGCCGAGGCCCGCGCGGTGCTGGACGGGCTGCGGGACGGCTCGGTGGACATCGTGATCGGCACCCACCGGCTGTTCTCCTCCGAGACCCGGTTCAAGGAGCTGGGCCTGGTCATCGTCGACGAGGAGCAGCGGTTCGGCGTCGAGCACAAGGAGCAGCTGAAGAAGCTGCGCGCCAACGTGGACGTGCTGACCATGTCGGCCACGCCCATTCCGCGCACCCTGGAGATGGCGGTCACCGGCATCCGTGAGATGTCGACGATCACCACGCCGCCCGAGGAGCGCCACCCGGTGCTGACGTTCGTCGGCCCGTACGACGAGAAGCAGATCGGAGCGGCGATCCGCCGCGAGCTCCTGCGCGAGGGCCAGGTCTTTTACATCCACAACCGGGTGGAGTCCATCGACCGGGCGGCGGCGCGGCTGCGGCAGATCGTGCCCGAGGCGCGCATCGCCACCGCACACGGGCAGATGAGCGAATCCTCGCTGGAGCGGGTGGTCGTCGACTTCTGGGAGAAGAAGTCCGACGTGCTGGTCTCCACCACGATCGTCGAGTCCGGCATCGACATCTCCAACGCCAACACGCTGATCGTGGAACGCGGCGACAACTTCGGTTTGTCCCAGCTGCACCAGCTGCGCGGCCGGGTCGGCCGGGGCCGGGAGCGCGGCTACGCCTACTTCCTGTACCCGCCGGAGAAGCCGCTGACCGAGACCGCGCACGAGCGGCTGGCGACCATCGCCCAGCACACCGAGATGGGCGCGGGCATGTACGTGGCGATGAAGGACCTGGAGATCCGCGGAGCCGGAAACCTGCTGGGCGGTGAACAGTCCGGACACATCGCCGGCGTCGGCTTCGACCTGTACGTGCGGATGGTCGGCGAGGCGGTGGCGGACTACCGGGCGACGCTGGAGACCGGCGGCGAGCCGGAGGAGACGCTGCTGGAGGTGAAGATCGAGCTTCCGGTGGACGCGCACGTCCCGCACGACTACGCCCCCGGCGAGCGGCTGCGGCTCCAGGCCTACCGCGCGATCGCCGCGGCCAACTCCGAGGACGACATCCGCGCGGTCCGCGAGGAGCTGGCCGACCGCTACGGGCCGCTGCCCGAGCCGGTGGAGAACCTGCTGCTGGTGGCGGGGCTGCGGATGCTGGCCCGCTCCTGCGGCGTGACCGACATCACCCTCCAGGGGAACAAGATCCGGTTCACGCCGGTGGAGCTGCGGGAGTCGCAGGAGCTGCGCCTGAAGCGGGTCTACCCCGGTTCGGTCGTCAAGGCGGGCACCCGGCAGGTTCTCGTACCCCGGCCGACGACCGCCCGGATCGGCGGCAAGCCGCTGACCGGCCGGGAGCTGCTGGCCTGGACGGGCGAGTTCCTGACCACCGTCCCGGGGTCCTGACAGCCGCCGCCGCGCGAGGCCGGGCCCGCACCGGAGTTGCCGGTGCGGGCCAGGGGTCTCAGAAGTCGATCCTCCAGAACGCCGGCTTGGCGTCCCAGTAGAAAAGGGGCTCGATCTCCAGGTCGATGAACCCGGCCCCGGCTGGGACGCCGAAGGCGATCGTGCTGGTCGCCTTCTTGCCCGGCCGCACGGTGGTGCCGAGCATGTCAAGGCCGATCTTGTTCTCGCTGTCCCAGATCTCCTCGGCGGCCACGCCTTCCTCCCCTGCGCGGCCCCGTATCAGCAGCATGTCGGCGTCGACGTCCTCCTCCGTCTCGTTGGCGATGACGAGGGTGAAGGTGTAGGCGTCGTTGCCCTCGGTGTGACCCATGGCCCATTCGCCGGGCGTGTACGCCTCCGGTTCCGAGACGGTGACCTTGAGCCCGCTCTCCCAGACCGCAGTGTCCCCGGCCGACAGCTCGCGGCTGTCGACGGGCTTCTCTTCGCCCTTCCCCTCCTCGGAGCCGGAAGCGTCGTCGTCGGTGTCCTCGTCCCCGTCCTCGCTCTCGTCCGCGGGCTCGTCCTGGGCGCTGCCGGTGTCCCGCTTCGGCTCGTCGGTCTCGCAGGCGGTCAGCCCGCCGAGGGCGAGGGCTGCCCCGGCCGCTCCGGCGACGGCCAGCATCCGCTTCCTGCCGAAGCGGCGCGGCCTCGGCTGCTGGGCGGTCTCCTCCGCGGCGGCGGGCACGCGCTGTTCGTCGATCATGTCTCTTCCTCTTCCGGGCGGCGGACCGGCCCTCCGCGAACCGGTTCGGCCCACAGACTATAGGGGTGTGAATGGAGTTAACAGAGCTTGTGTGTGTCGAGTTCGTAACACCGTGTTGTGTGTTCCCGGAGCCGGTGATCCGTACAAAGGGCGCCCGATCTCCTCACATCCCTTAGCCTGGTGCGGTTCGAAGACGGAACCATCTGGGGGGAGGGGGAGCTGTGTACGGACCCCCGCCGGTCGGGGCGCGGCCCGTGGAGCGGCACCGCCCGCGCAGCAGGGCGGTGGCCATCACCGTGCGCCTGCTCTTCGCGTCCTTCCCGCTCTGGTCCCTCGGCCTGCTGGCCTGGGTCCCCTCCCTGCGCTTCGCCGTCCTGCGCAGACGCCCCTGGGACTGGCTGGTGTTCGGCGCCGTCCTGGCCATGACCGTGCTGTACGTCGTCCTGCTGGTGGCGCTGCCGGACGATGCCGACAACCTCAACGCCCTGGCAGGCGCCTACGTTCTGCTGTTCCTGGCCGGCACCGTGACGCACGCCGTGGTCGGCGACCTCTTCCCGCGCCCGGGCGACGCGCCTCCTGCCCCGCACAACGGACACTTCCCGTACTCCGCTCCGACGCTTCCGTCCGTCACCTACGGACACGCTCCAGCTCCCGGACACACCCCCGCGACGCACGGCTACGGCTATCCGCCGAGCGCTGCGACACCGGCCTCGCCCGCCGCGGCGAGTCCCGCACCGCCGCCCGGCCCGGCCGCGCCCGCGCCGTCCCCGCGGATGCGGCAGGTCGCCTCCGAACTCGACGAACTCGGCGACCTGCTGCGCAAGCACGAGGGCGGACGGTGACCGGGCGCCGGCTCGGCGGTCGCTACGAACTGGCCGAACCTCTCGGAAAGGGCGGCATGGGCGAGGTCTGGGCCGCCCGCGACACCGCTCTGGGAGACCGGCGCGTCGCCGTCAAACTCCTGCACGCGGGCCGGCTGGCGTCCCTCTCCGGCACCAGCGACCCCGAGGAACTGCGCCGCCGCTTCCTGCGCGAATGCCGCGTCACCGCCCGCGTCGACCACCCCGGCCTGGTCACCGTCCACGACGCCGGGCGGGAGGGTGAGGAGCTGTATCTCGTCATGCAGCTCGTCGAGGGCTCCGGCCTCGCCGACCACCTGGCCGAGCACGAGCCCTATCCGTGGCCCTGGGCCGCCGCCGTGCTCGCCCAGATCGGCTCGGTGCTCACCGCGGTCCACGACGCCGGCATCATCCATCGCGACCTGAAACCGGGCAACATCATGGTCCGGCCGGACGGCCGTGTCACCGTCCTCGACCTCGGCATCGCCGCCGTCCGGGGCGGCGGGGAGGAGACCCGGCTGACCCGCACCGGCGCCCTGCTGGGCACCCCCCTCTACATGGCACCCGAGCAGTCCCTCGGCGACTCTCCCGTGGGTACCGCCGCGGACCTCTACGCGCTCGGCGCCATCGGCTACGAACTGCTGACCGGGGAGCTTCCGTTCTCCGCCTCCGACCCGGCCGGACTGCTCTACCGGAAGAGGTACGAGGAGCCCGTACCGGTCCGCAGCCTCCGGCCCGAGGTGCCCGAGCCGCTCGCCGCCCTCGTCCATGGCCTTCTCGCCAGGGAAGCAGCCGACCGCCCGGCGGACGCGAGCCGGATCTGCTCCGCCCTCGCCCCGCTGCTGCCCCGGCCCGACCTCACCGAGCCCGACGACGCGCGTCCGCTGGACCCCACGCGCCCCTACCGGCGCCCCATGGCACCCTGGCCCGCCCGCCGGGCCACCGCACCCGATCTCGGTGCCGTCCTCGAGGAGGTCCGGGGACTTCTCGCCGAGCGGCGCTACCCGGAGGTCGCCGATCTGCTCAGCCGGGCCCTTCCCGCCGCCGCTGCCAGGTACGGGGACGCCTCGCCGGTGGTCCGCAGCCTGCGCAAGCAGTACGCGGCCACGCTGCTCGACACCGGTCAGTACGCGCGGGCGCTGCCGGAGATCCAGCGCCTGATCCAGGAGTTCTCCGCCGAGCGCGGACTCTACGATCCGGTCGTCCACCAGCTCCGCGCCGACGAACAGCTCTGCCTGAGCAGCCTGCGCCCGGCGTGAGCCGAATCCACGCCGGTCATGTGCTCCCCTGCCAGGATTCGAACCTGAACCAATGAGACCAAAACTCAGTGTGCTGCCTGGTTACACCACAGGGGACGGTGGGCCGATGGCTCACACTCCCGACCCGACACCCAACACTATGCCAGTCCACCAGCCTTCGATACGACGGTACAGTTCCGCGCCTCCGCGGACACGCACGACGAGACATCCTCGGTAGCTGTCTCCCGTGTTCTTCCTGCGGGTCTTCGGCTGGTGCCTCTTGAGAGTGGTCCTGTCCAGACGGGACGGGTGCACCCCGGCCTCATCGGCCCAGTAGCGCTCGGCCCCGGCCACGTCGGCTGACTCGTGGATCATGACCCGGTACTGGAGACGATCCGGTGTGACGCCGAGCAGCCGTAGCCAGGCGAGGTACACCGCGATCATGCCGGGGTCGCTGTTGACGAAGTGAACGTCCTCGCGCAGGCGGTGGGGTTTGCTCTTGGCCCCTTCTGCCCAGTACAGGCCGACGCCGACGAGGAAGAGCTCGCGGTCCGTGAGGCGGCCGATCTCGTTGCCCGCCGCCATTTTGGTGTTCCACCGGGCGAGTGTCTGCCGGCGGCGGTGCGGTGCCCAGCGGGCTTCCCGCATCCGGTGCATGTGCTTCGGGGAGGGGGCGGGCGCCGGGAGGTCTCTGACCCAGCGCGAGACGGAGCTCTTCGATACACCGAGCTCGTCGACGATCCGGTCGTAGGTGTGCCCGGCCCGGCGAAGCTCCCGGGCGGTCTCGCGCAGATCCGGCCGGGCGTTCGGCCCGCGCCGGGCGGGTGCTGAGTCCTGGTTCGTGTGCATGACGGCAGGATGGCCCGGAAAGCCCCCCGGCGGATCGAAAGTGTCAGCGATTCACCAGTTCGAGTGAGGGGCGGGGTACCCGGAGTGCCGGACCGGCCGCGGGGTTGTGCGGTTCCCGGGGAGCCCACCGGAACTCCCCCGGAAAAGCGGTGGACCGCGCCCTTAGGCTGGTCCCCATGAGTGAAGCGGGGGCAGCCGGAAAGGGGCGGGAGTCCGGTCTGCTGTGGTGGCCCCGTCGGCGCAGCGTCGTCCTGGACAGCGCTCTCGCGCTGGTCTCGGGGGTGGAGTGCGTGCTGCAGGCGGCTGCGTTCGCGGACCGCACCGGGCTGCCCTCCGGGCCGCTGGCTCTGCTGGGGGCCCTCGCCGGGCTGACGCTGCTGGTGCGGCGGCGCCGGCCGCTTGCCGTACTTCTCGTGGCCATCGCCGTACTGCCTGCTCAGATGGGCAACCTGCTGGCGCTGGTGGGGCTCTACACGCTGGCCTCCTCGGAGGCGCCGCGGCGGATCACCGGGGCTCTCGCGGCGATGCTGGGGGTGGGGACCATGGTGGTCACCTACCTGCTCATGGACCAGAGCCTGGACCCCCACGATCCCGAGATGCCGGTGTGGTTCTCGGTCCTCGTGGCGGCGCTGTTCGGGGTGGTGGCGGTGGTGCCCCCGGTGCTGCTGGGCATGTACGTGCGGGCCCGCCGCCGCCTGGTGGAGTCGCTGCGGGACCGGGCGGACGGCCTGGAGCGGGAACTGGCGCTGCTGGCGGAGCGCGCCGAGGAGCGCGCGGAGTGGGCGCGCAGCGAGGAGCGGACCCGTATCGCCCGGGAGATGCACGACGTGGTGGCGCACCGGGTGAGTCTGATGGTGGTGCACTCGGCGGCGCTGCAGGCGATTGCCCGCAAGGATCCGGAGAAGGCTGCGGAGAACGCTGCACTGGTCGGTGACATGGGGCGGCAGGCGCTCACCGAGCTCCGGACGATGCTGGGGGTCCTGCGGGCGGACCAGAAGTCGCCGGCCGGTGCCGCGGCACCGGCCGGGCCGGGCGTCACCGGCGCGGGGGCGCCCGGCGGGGCCTTTGGCGGAGCGGAGCAGCGGGCGGAGGACGGGCAGGGGCGGCCGGGGCCGTCGCTGGACCAGGTCGCGGGGCTGGTGGAGCAGTCCCGGGCGGCGGGCATGGCCGTGGAGCTGGCGGTCGAGGGGGAGGAGCGCGCCTACGCACCGCAGGTCGAACAGACGGCGTACCGGCTGGTGCAGGAGGCACTGACGAATGTGCACAAGCACGCGGCGGGGGCCCGGGCGCGGGTGCGGCTGGCGTGCCGGGAGGGGGAGGTGGCCGTGCTGGTGCAGAACGAGGCTCCGGCCGGCGGTGGCGGCGGGCCGTCGGGGGCCGGGCTGCCCAGCGGGGGGAACGGCCTGGTGGGGATGCGGGAGCGGGTGACGGGGCTGGGGGGCGGCTTCGTGTCGGGCCCCACGGAGGGTGGCGGCTTCCGGGTCTCGGCGGTGATACCCGACAGGGCGGGCAGTCGCCGGCCGGCCGCAGGCGGCTGAGCCGGCAGGGGGCCGGGCGGGCGGTGCCGAAGCGGGGGTACCGGAGGGCAGAGGTGCGGGGAGGGGCGGGGGCGGGCGCGGGTTAGCGTCGGGGGGTGGAGGAGCGAGAAGACCCGACGCGGATGCCCGAGCTGTTCGGCCGGGAGTTCGCCGCCGATCCCTATCCGGCCTACGCCTGGCTGCGGGAGCACGCGCCGGTGCACCGGGCGGTGCTCCCGAGCGGGGTGTCGGCGTGGCTGGTGACGCGGTACGCGGACGCCCGCCAGGCGCTGGCGGACCAGCGGCTGAGCAAGAATCCGGAGCGGCACAGCGCGGCCGCGCACGGCCGGGGACGGGTGGGCATCCCGGGTGAGCGGGGCGCGAACCTCATGACGCACCTGCTGAACATCGACCCGCCGGATCACACCCGGCTGCGCCGGCTGGTGTCCAAGGCGTTCACGCCCCGCGGGGTGGCGGCCTTCGCCCCGCGGGTGCAGGAGCTCGCCGACCGGCTGATCGACGACATGCTGGCCGGGCAGTCGGGCGCGGAGCGGGGGAGGGCGGATCTCATCGATTCCTATGCCTTTCCGCTGCCGATCTACGCGATCTGCGATCTGCTGGGGGTCCCGGCGGAGGATCAGGACGATTTCCGTGACTGGGCGGGAATGATGCTGCACACTTCCGGCAAACGTGGCGGAGTGGGGCGCTCGGTGAAGCGGATGCGCGGATATCTGGGGGAGCTGATCCAGCGCAAGCGGAAGAATCCGGGTGATGACCTCATCACCGCCCTGATCCGGGCCTCGGATCACGGTGAGCATCTCACCGGGGAGGAGGCCGCGGCGATGGCCTTCATTCTCCTTTTTGCCGGTTTTGAGACCACCGTGAATCTCATCGGCAACGGGCTGCACGCGCTGTTCCGGAACCCCGCCCAGCGGGAGCTGCTGGAGCGCTCGCTGGAGGCGGGGGACGACCGTGTGCTGTCGGCCGCGGTGGAGGAGCTGCTGCGGTTCGACGGCCCGGTGGAGCTGGCGACCTGGCGGTTCGCGACCCAGCCGCTGGTCCTGGGCGGGTGCCGCATCGAGCCGGGGGACCCGGTGCTGGTGGTGCTGGCGTCGGCGGACCGGGACCCGGACCGGTTCGCCGACCCGGACCGGCTGGATCTGACGCGGCGGGACAATCCGCATCTGGGGTACGGGCACGGAATCCATTACTGCCTCGGCGCCCCCTTGGCCCGGCTGGAAGGGAAGACGGCGATTGCCACGCTGCTGCGGCGATTGCCCGGTGTCCGGCTTGCGGTGGATCCCGGCGATCTGCGGTGGCGTGGCGGTCTGATCATGCGTGGACTCCGGTCACTTCCGGTGGAATTCGACCCGGCGAAGGTGACGCAAAGTCAGTAGTGTGATCTCCGCGTGATATCGGTGGGACCGACTTGTGATGGGGCCGCGAAACGGGCTAGGTTCTGCCCTCAACCGCAACGTTGTTCGCATGAGAGGTCCGCACATGCTCTCCGGGAACGGCCGTCACCGTCGCCCTCGCCAGGCTCCCGCTTTTGTCGTCGCAGCAGGCGTCACCGGCGCCGGCCTCGCGATGCCACTGCTGGGGGCGGGTGCCGCCCAGGCGGTCACCGGGGAGACCTGGGATCTGGTCGCCGACTGCGAAAGTGACGGCGTGTGGAGCGCCGACACCGGCAACGGGTACTACGGCGGCCTGCAGTTGACGCTGGGAATGTGGGAGGAGTTCGGCGGTCTGGACTTCGCCGAGCGCCCCGACCTCGCCAGCCGCAGTCAGCAGATCACCGTGGCCGAGCGCATTCTCGCCGCCCAGGGCCCGCAGGCCTTTCCTACCTGCGCGGTCACCACGGGCCTGTGGCAGGAATCGCGCAAGGCCGCCGGAGGGGAAGGCGGGAAGGAGAGCCGGGAGCCGGGCGCGGATGAGGCCGACGGCACCGGGCGCGAGCCGGGAGAGCGGACCGGCGCGACCGGGCACGAGGGTGGCCAGGGGAACGGCCGGGAGCGGGCCGGCTCCGGCGCCGGGGAGACGCCGGAGGGGGCCGAGGCCGGAGACTCGGCGGACCGGCAGCGCGCCGGCGCCGGAGCCGGCGGCGCGCGGGACGGCCGGACCGGCGGCTCGACGGGCGAGGCCCCCGAGGAGCGCGAGGGGGAGGCGTGGGCCGGAGAAGAGGCCGGCGCCGGGGAACGGGGTCAGGAGGCCCCGGGCGGCAAGCACCGTGGCCTGCCGGACCCGCAGGAGGACGAGCGTGCCCAGGAGGCCGGATCGGGGCGCCACGCGGACCGTGGCCGGTCCCGGGAGCAGGCCGCCGACGCCTACGAGGTCCGGGCCGGCGACTCGCTGTCCCTGATCGCGGACCGGCAGGCGGTCCCGGGCGGCTGGCCTGCCCTCTATGAGCTGAACGAATCGGTCATCGGTGACAATCCAGACCATATCCTCCCGGGTCAGGAGCTGGACTTGGACGTCATGGCGCGTTAGGCCGTGAGCCACCGGAGGGATTTCCCTCTCGCGTAAGTGTGACCATCCTCTCGAACTTCCATGAGACTGTCCGGGTGGTCCGCACTGTCCGTTTAGTCCTTGACCTGCGAAGACATGTGATCGTTCCAGTCAAGCAGCGGCGTGTCGGTGATCTTCATCGTTCTTGAATCGTTAGGCGCGGTGTGCCTACTGTCCCTCTGCCCGCCAATGCGGGCACCGAGGGTCGAAACGCCGAATCCTGCCGCCGGCCCCGGAAGTCCGTCGTGCACCACCGCAGGCAGGAGCGGGGGACCCAGGTAAGTGCCGGTCCGGGCATCGCTGTCCGGAACGGCTTGGGGTGAAGCCGGAGCAGGAGAAACGTTCCGTCCGGCCGGGTAGCTCACACCCGAACCCGACAGCTCACCTCGCAGGCGTCGGTGAGAAGGAGCGTCATGCTCTTTTCGGGCAAGGGTCGCCACCGCCGTCCGTCCAAGCCGGCCCGTGTGGCCGTCGCGGCCGGAGTGACCGGCGCAGTCGTCGCACTTCCGATCGTGGGCGCGCAGAGCGCCCAGGCCGCCTCCGTGGAGACCTGGGACGCCGTCGCCCAGTGCGAGTCCACCGGCAACTGGTCCATCAACACCGGCAATGGCTACTACGGTGGCCTGCAGTTCTCCCAGTCCAGCTGGGAGGCCGCGGGTGGCACCCAGTACGCCTCGCGCGCCGACCTGGCCACCAAGGGCCAGCAGATCGCCACCGCCGAGAAGCTGCTCGCCATGCAGGGCCCGGGCGCCTGGCCGCACTGCGGCCAGAAGGCCGGGCTGTCCGCCGGCGGCCCGTCCGCCAATGTGGACGCCGGGAGCGGTCAGGGCGGTGCCGCGCCGCAGCAGCAGGCGGCCCCGGCGCAGCCCGAGCAGCAGCAGGCCCCGGCGCAGCCCAAGCAGCAGGCCCCGGCCCCGTCGGGTCAGGCCGGCCAGCAGTACGTGGTCGAGGCCGGCGACACCCTGGGCCGGATCGCCGATGCCCACGGCACCACCTGGCAGCAGGTGTACGAGGCCAACAAGTCCGTGGTCGGTGGCGACCCCGACCTGATCTTCCCCGGTCAGAAGCTCTCCCTCTGAGCCACGGCGACCCGTCCGGTGGAGGGCCCGCGCCACGGCGCGGTGCCCTCCACCGGGTTTTCTTCACCTTGTAAACAAAAAGATGGCATCTGCTCCGACCAGGGCGAATGCGGGCCGACGCCGTCCACGGGGCGAGCTGAGGAGACGTTCCGCGCCCCCGGCCGGTTAGGCTCAGGGGGCTGAAGACCGCTTCCCCGGCCCGGCCGGGCCGGCAATCGTCCCCTATGAAGGAGATGCTCGTGCCGTCCATCGACGTCGTCGTAGCCCGCGAGATCCTCGACTCGCGAGGCAACCCCACGGTCGAGGTCGAGGTCGGCCTCGACGACGGCAGCACCGGCCGCGCCGCGGTGCCCTCCGGTGCCTCCACCGGTGCCTTCGAGGCCCTGGAACTGCGTGACGGTGACAAGGCCCGTTACCTCGGCAAGGGCGTGGAGAAGGCCGTCCTGGCCGTCATCGAGCAGATCGGCCCGGAGCTGGTCGGGTACGACGCCACCGAGCAGCGCCTCATCGACCAGGCGATGTTCGACCTGGACGCCACCCCGGACAAGTCCTCGCTGGGCGCCAACGCCATCCTGGGCGTGTCGCTGGCCGTGGCCCACGCCGCGTCCGAGTCCCGCGACCTCCCGCTCTTCCGCTACCTGGGCGGCCCCAACGCGCACCTGCTGCCGGTCCCGATGATGAACATCCTCAACGGCGGCTCGCACGCGGACTCCAACGTGGACATCCAGGAGTTCATGATCGCCCCGATCGGCGCGGAGTCCTTCTCCGAGGCGGTTCGCTGGGGCGCGGAGGTCTACCACACGCTCAAGTCGGTGCTGAAGGAGCGCGGTCTGGCCACCGGCCTGGGCGACGAGGGCGGCTTCGCCCCCGACCTGGGCTCCAACCGCGAGGCGCTGGACCTGATCGTCGAGGCCATCACGAAGGCCGGCTACACCCCCGGCCAGGACATCGCGCTCGCGCTCGACGTGGCCGCCACCGAGTTCTACAGCGACGGTGTCTACACCTTCGAGGGATCGGCGCGCACCGCCGAGCAGATGACGGACTACTACGCGGAGCTGGCCGACGCCTACCCGCTGGTCTCCATCGAGGACCCGCTGAACGAGGAGGACTGGGAGGGCTGGCAGACCCTGACCGCCCGTCTCGGCGAGCGGCTGCAGATCGTCGGTGACGACCTGTTCGTGACCAACCCCGAGCGGCTGCAGCGCGGCATCGACAACGGCTCGGCCAACGCGCTGCTGGTGAAGGTCAATCAGATCGGCTCGCTCACCGAGACGCTGGACGCCGTCGAGCTTGCTCAGCGCAACGGCTTCAAGTGCATGATGTCGCACCGCTCCGGCGAGACCGAGGACGTCACCATCGCGGACCTTGCGGTCGCCACCAACTGCGGCCAGATCAAGACCGGTGCCCCGGCCCGCTCCGAGCGGGTGGCCAAGTACAACCAGCTGATGCGCATCGAGGAGATCCTCGACGACGCGGCGGTGTACGCCGGGCGCAGTGCGTTCCCGCGGTTCCAGGGCTGAGCCCACCGCGCGGCCGGGCGCGGTCCCGCACTGCCTGACGGCCCGTCGTCACCCGTATCCCCGGACACCCTCCCGTACGGTGTCCGGGGACAGGTGTCCGCGGACCGGGCCTTCTCGTGGGGCCCGGGGCCCGGGCGGGCGGAGCGAGGGAGGCGATGTGGCCGCGGAACGTGACCGGTTCTCCACGGCGACCAGGATCAGGGTGCTCGGTGAGCAGGCCGCGGCCCGCGTCTACCGCGCCCAGAGCCGGCGGCTGCGGCGTCCGCCGCGGCGCAGCCGGCTCACCGGCCGGGCGGCGGTGCTGGCCCTGGTGGTCTGTGCGCTGGTGGTGGCGCTCGCCTATCCGCTGCGCCAGTACGTCTCCCAGCGGTCCGAGATCGGCGATCAGCGCCGGCAGGCCGAGGAGGCCCGGCAGCGGGTGGAGGAGCTGCGGGACGAGAAGGCCCGCTGGCAGGATCCCGCCTATGTCGAACAGCAGGCACGCCGGCATCTGCAGTTCGTGCGCCCCGGTGAGACCGCTTTTCTCATGCCCCCCGTGGAGGGGGAGGACGAGGACGGTGAGGACGGCCAGGGGCGCCGCGACCACGGGGCTGCGGGCCGCCCGTGGTACGACAATCTGTGGAATGGTGTGGACCGGGCCGACCGGCGGCGCTGATCCGGCGCGGGCCGCACCGGGCGGTGCGGGTCTCCCGGCCGCGCGCCGTCCGCCGTTCCGTGTTCCCTTCCGACCGCCGCCTGCCGCCCGCCGTGATGCCCCTCTGTTCCCCGTCGGCTTCTACTTCGTCTGGTACTGATGCACACCCCACCTCCTCCCATCGAGCCGTCCCCGCCGACCGACACGGACATCGAGGCCGTCCGGCTCCAGCTGGGCCGCCCGCCGCGCGGAACGCGCGCCGTCGCGCACCGCTGCCCCTGCGGCAACCCCGATGTCGTGGAGACCGCTCCCCGGCTGCCGGACGGCACGCCCTTCCCCACCACCTACTACCTGACCTGTCCGCGCGCCGCCTCCGCCATCGGCACCCTGGAGGCGAACGGCGTGATGAAGGAAATGACGGAGCGGCTCGCGTCCGATCCGGAACTGGCGGCCGCCTACCGGCGGGCGCACGAGGACTACATCGCGCGCCGGGACGCCATCGAGGTGCTGGAGGGATTCCCTAGCGCCGGGGGCATGCCGGACCGGGTCAAGTGCCTGCACGTCCTGGTCGCGCACGCGCTGGCGGCCGGGCCGGGGGTGAATCCGCTGGGGGACGAGGCCCTGGCGATGCTGCCGGAGTGGTGGCGCAAGGGGCCGTGCGTGCGTCCGGACGACCCGGCGGACCGGCCCGAGGACGCTTGTGAAGGGAATCACACATGACACGGGTCGCCGCCGTGGACTGCGGCACCAACTCCATCCGGCTGCTGGTCGCCGACCTCGACCCGGAGTCCGGGACGCTGCGGAGTCTGGACCGCCGGATGGAGATCGTCCGGCTGGGGCAGGGCGTGGACCGTACGGGCCGCCTCGCCCCGGAGGCGCTGGAACGCACCTTCGCGGCCTGCCGGCGGTACGCCGAGGTCGTGGCCGGCCACGGTGTGGCGGACGGGCGGCTGCGGTTCGTGGCGACCTCCGCGTCCCGGGACGCGGAGAACCGCGAGGACTTCGTGCGCGGGGTGAAGGACATCCTGGGCGTGGAGCCGGAGGTCATCACCGGCGACGAGGAGGCCGGACTGTCCTTCACCGGGGCCACCAGGGAACTGCCGGGCCTCCCCGGTCTGGCACCGCCCTACCTGGTGCTGGACATCGGCGGCGGGTCGACGGAGTTCGTGCTGGGGACGGACGGGGTGGAGGCCGCCCGCAGTGTCGACATCGGCTGTGTCCGGCTGACCGAGCGGCATCTGCTGGAGGGCGGACGGCTCGCCGACCCGCCCTCCGGTGAGCAGATCGGCGCCATCACCGCGGACATCGAGGCGGCCGTGGACCTCGCGGCACGTCAGGTGCCGCTGGAGCGGGCCGGGACACTGGTCGGCCTGGCCGGGTCGGTGACCACGGTGGCCGGTATCGCCCTGGGCCTCGACCGGTACGACTCGCAGGCCATCCACCACGCGCGGATCGGCCTGGACCAGGTGCGGGAGGTCACCGAACGCCTGCTGGCGGCCCGGCACGAGGAGCGCGCCGCCATCCCGGTCATGCACCCCGGGCGGGTGGACGTGATCGGTGCCGGCGCGCTGGTGCTGCTGACGGTGATGCGGCGGACCGGAGCCCGGGAGGTTCTGGTCAGCGAGCACGACATTCTCGACGGCATCGCCTGGTCCGCGGCCCCCGCCCCGAGCTGACCGACGGGCCGGGGCCGGGGCCGGGGCCTGCAGGATGTGTCGTCCGTGCCTCACAGGCCCCGGTAGACGTCGCGTCGGTCACCGACTTTCACGACGAGGACGAGCAACTCGCCGTCGTCCACCTGGTACGCGATCCGATAGGAGCCGACCCGGAGTCTGTAGAGCCCGGACGGGCCGGTGAGCTTCTTGACGTCGGGTCCCTGACGGTAGGGGTCCTCGCCGAGGGCTGTCAGCGCGGTCAGGATGCGCATGGCGTCGTGCCGGTTGATGGCCCGCAGCTGCCGCTGTGCCGCCGAGGTGAACCGGAAGGTGTACCTCACGCCGCTTCGGGGTTGTGCTCGCTGAAGAGATCCGCCAGGAGTTCGGCCATCGTCACGGTGGGCCCGTCTTCAGCGAGGATCGCTTCCGCCTCCCGCGCCAGCATCACGTCGGCGGCTTCCTCCAGCGCTTCGAAGTCCGCGATCGGCACCACGGCTGCCACCGGGGCGCCATTCCGGGTGATCACTGTCGGCGTGCCCTGCTCCGCACGATTGATGTGCTCCGCGAGGTGAGCGCGGGCTTCCCGCATAGAGACGGTGTCCTCTGCCATGAGTCCAGTGTACGCACTTCCGCGTACACGCGTTCCGGGGTTCTGCGCCGCCGCCGGGGGCGCCCGGGGTTCTGGCCGGGTGCGTGCGGGATCGGGCGCGCCGAGGGCTCGTGAAATTCTTCACATGAGAGATCCGTCCGATCGGCGGGTCCGCCCGGCTTCGCGGGCCCGGGCCCCCTCGCGGGCCGTGGCCGGGCGGTTGTCCAGGGCGTTTCGGGCGGATGGCGGCGGGGTGTCCTGTTCGCGCGGGCGGCGGGACGGCCGGTCGAACGCGCAGTTCAGAGGGGTCGCCCCCCGGGCCGGGCGGACGCGTTGCGGAAGAGTCCCGGCGGCGGGCGCGGGAGTATAACGCAACTTCGGGGAAGCTTGTGAAGGGCATCACGAGGCCCCGCCCGTAAGGCTCCCGGGCGGGGGGATACTCGAAGCATGAGCACCACGGAGCGACCCCGAATCCTCGTCGTGGGTGGCGGGTACGTGGGCCTGTACGCCGCACGCCGCATCCTGAAGAAGCTGCGGTACGGCGAGGCCACCGTCACCGTCGTCGACCCGCGCTCGTACATGACGTACCAGCCCTTCCTCCCCGAGGCTGCCGCAGGCAGCATTTCCCCGCGGCACGTCGTGGTGCCGCTGCGTCGCGTGCTCCCCAAGGCAGAGGTCCTCACCGGCCGGGTCACCTCCATCGACCAGGACCGCAAGGCCGCCACCGTCGCCCCGCTCGTCGGGGAGGCGTACGAGGTGCCCTTCGACTACCTGATCGTGGCCCTGGGTGCGGTCTCCCGCACCTTCCCGGTGCCCGGCCTGGCCGAGCAGGGCATCGGCATGAAGGGGATCGAGGAGGCCATCGGGCTGCGGAACCACATGCTGGAGCAGTTCGACAAGGCCGACTCGACGAACGACCCCGACATCCGCCGCAAGGCACTGACCTTCGTCTTCGTCGGCGGCGGCTTCGCCGGGGCGGAGACGATCGGCGAGGTCGAGGACCTGGCCCGGGACGCCACCACGTACTACCCGGGCATCCGGCGCGAGGACATGCGCTTCCTGCTCGTGGACGTGGCCGACAGGATCCTTCCGGAGGTCGGCCCCAAGCTCGGCGAGTGGGGTCGCGAGCACCTGCAGAAGCGCGGCATCGAGGTGCACCTGGGCACGTCCATGACGTCCTGTGTGGACGGCCACGTGGTGCTCAGCAACGGCATCGAGGTGGACTCCGACACCATCGTGTGGACCGCGGGCGTCAAGCCGAACCCGGCACTGGCCCGCTACGGCCTGCCGCTGGGCCCCCGCGGTCACGTGGACACCGAGGCCACCCTCCGGGTCAAGGGCACCGGCCACATCTGGTCGGCCGGTGACAACGCCCAGGTGCCCGACCTGGCCGCGCGGGAGGCGGGGCAGGAGAACGCCTGGTGCCCGCCGAACGCCCAGCACGCGCTGCGGCAGGCCAAGGTGCTCGGCGACAACGTGGTGGCCGCGCTGCGCGGCTTCCCGGAGACCGAGTACCGGCACGCCAGCAAGGGCGCCGTGGCGGGCCTCGGCCTGCGCAAGGGCGTGGCCATGATCAAGCTCGGCCCGCTGACCCTCAGGCTGCGCGGCCGGCTCGGCTGGTACCTGCACCGGACGTACCACGGCATGGCGGTGCCGACCTGGAACCGCAAGATCCGGGTCTTCGCCGACTGGACGCTGGCACTGTTCCTCAAGCGCGAGGTCGTCTCGCTGGGTGCGATCCAGAACCCGCGCGAGGAGTTCTACGAGGCCGCCGCCCCGGTCACGGCCTCGGCGGCAGGGCAGAGCGACGACCGCCGGGCGGGGAACACCGGCCGCCGGCAGCGGGCGAACGCCCGCTGAGCGGACCGGCCCGGCCGCACCGCACCACCCGGGGGCGGCAGCATCCGTGCTGCCGCCCCCGGCGCATGCCGTGACCGCCCCGGGAACGGGGCGGGCCGCGCGCCACGTCCGGGGGAAGTTGCGAATGGGCCCCCGAGCCGCCCGCTCATCGAGCAGAATGCTGCCGGAGGTGTGGGCCATGGGAAGTGCGGCTGAGCGGATCGCGAATCTTCTGGGACGGCTTCTGGGGGAGGAACTCCCCTTCCGTCTGCGGGCCTGGGACGGCAGTGAGACGGGCCCGCCCGGTCCCGGGGTGCTGGTCGTGCGGAACCGGGACGCGCTGCGGCGCATGCTGTTCCGTCCCGGTGAACTGGGCCTGGCGCGTGCCTGGGTGGCCGGCGACCTGGACGCGGAGGGGGACCTCTACGAGTTGCTGCACCGGCTGAGCGGCCTGCTGTGGGAGCGGGAGGCCCAGCCCTCGAAACGCGCCGCGCTTCAGGCCGTTCCGGGCCTGCTGGCCCTGGCGGGGCCGCAGCTGCCGCCCCCGCCGCCGCCGGAGGAGATCCGCCGTCGCACCGGCCGCCGTCACACGCTGCGCCGTGACCGGGAGGCGATCAGTCACCACTACGACGTGGGCAACCGCTTCTACGAACTGGTGCTCGGGCCCTCGATGGTCTACTCCTGCGCCTACTGGGGCGGAGAGGCGCGGACCCTGGAGCAGGCGCAGGCCGCCAAGCTCGACCTGATCTGCCGCAAGCTGGACCTGCGCGAGGGGCAGCGGCTGCTGGACGTGGGCTGCGGCTGGGGCTCGATGGTGCTGCACGCAGCCCGCGAGTACGGGGTGAGGGCGGTCGGCATCACCCTGTCCCAGGAGCAGGCCGCCTGCGCCCGGAAGCGGGTGGCGGAGGCGGGGCTGGCGGACCGGATCGAGATCCGGGTGCAGGACTACCGCCGGACGTCGGACGGGCCGTTCGACGCCATTTCCTCGATCGGCATGGCGGAGCACGTGGGCGACGACCGTTACCGGGAGTACGCCGCCCGGCTCCTGGCTCTGCTGCGCCCGGGGGGAAGGCTGCTCAATCACCAGATCGCGCGCCGCCCGGACCCGGACGACGAGCCCTACGAGCTCAACGCGTTCATCGACGCCTATGTCTTCCCGGACGGCGAGCTGGCGCCGGTCGGCCGCACCGTCGCGCTGCTCGAGCAGGCGGGCTTCGAGGTCCGCGATCTGGAGTCGTTGCGCGAGCACTACGCGCTGACGCTCCGGGAGTGGGTGCGCAATCTGGAGGAGAACTGGCCGCAGGCGGTCTCGCTGACCACCGAGGGCCGGGCCCGGGTCTGGCGGCTGTACATGGCGGCCTCCGCGGTCGCGTTCGAGCGGGCTCAGATCGGGATCAACCAGGTCCTCGCCGTGCGGGCCACGGGGGACGGCGGCTCGGGGCTGCCCCTGCGGACCCGCGCCTGGCTTCAGGAGGCGGGGCCGGATCCGTCGGAGTAGGACCGCATCTGCGCAAGGATCCGCTCGGCCGTGGGGTCGCGCATTTCGGCCACTGCCCTGCCGTCGTTGAGGAAGATCACCCGGTCCGCGTGGGCGGCGGCCATCGGGTCGTGGGTCACCATCACCACCGTGCGGCCCAGGTCGCGCACCGCGTCGCGCAGGAAGCCGAGCACCTCCGAGCCGGACCGGGAGTCGAGGTTCCCGGTCGGCTCGTCGGCGAAGACGATGTCGGGCCGGGAGGCGAGGGCCCGGGCGACGGCGACTCGCTGCTGCTGGCCGCCGGAGAGTTCGGCGGGCCGGTGCTTGAGACGGTCGGTCAGCCGGAGCGTGCCGACGACGTGGTCCAGCCACTCGCGGTCGGGCTTGCGGCCGGCGATGTCCATCGGGAGGGTGATGTTCTCGATGGCGTTGAGGGTGGGCAGCAGGTTGAACGCCTGGAAGACGAAGCCCACCCGGTCCCTGCGCAGCCGGGTGAGGCGCTTGTCGTCGAGGCCGTTGAGTTCGGTGTCCCCGATGCGGGCGGAGCCGCCGGAGACGGAGTCCAGGCCCGCCACGCAGTGCATGAGCGTGGACTTGCCGGAGCCCGAGGGGCCCATGATCGCGGTGAACTCGCCCTCGTGGAACTCCACCGAGATCCGGTCCAGGGCGACGACCCGGGTGGGGCCCTCTCCGTAGATCTTGGTGAGTTCACGGGCGCGGGCGGCGACGGCGCCGCTCGGTGCGGGGGCGGCGTCTGCGGCGGGAGCGGACACGGTCACTCTCCTGGTGTGTGCGGGCTGCTGCGGCCGGCCGGTGGCGTACCGGTTCTCCTCCCGTACCCGCGGCAGCGCCCCGGGTACCGGCCGCACCGCATCTTCCGGCCCGGTCCGGGGCCCGGACGGCGACAGGGGCCGGTGGCCGGGGCGGGGTGGCCAGGGCCCGGGGTGGGGCAAGAACGCGTCATTTCTGTGCTCTCCCGGCTACCGGCTGCAAGCCCCCCGCCGGGCGGAAGGCGCCCGGAAGCCGCCCCAGGGGCTCATAAAATCAGACAACTCCCTTGTGGAGCACGGGTGTTCGGCTGGCTGCCCCGGTTAAGCTCGGAACGCTCCCAGGGGCGCACCGCGCCCGCTACGGCCAGGGAACTTCTGTGCCCGGATGGTGGAACGCAGACACGGCGAGCTTAAAACTCGCTGGCCTTAGGGCCGTGCCGGTTCAAGTCCGGCTCCGGGCACCACCCGCCGTCCGTCCCCGGGCCCTCGCGCCGGCCCCTCGCGCCGGGCGCCGTCCCGCCGCCATGGAGGTCCGGCGGCCACGTGGAGCGATTCCGCTGAGTAGCGGAACGAACACGCCCCTTTTCCACGTTGTTACCAGTGCACTACCGTGCGGTCTTTGCTAACACATTACTCTGGAGCTCAAAGGCCGTGCCGTGCGGCCATGGAGGAGTGAGATGAGGAGCAGCAACCCGGTCTTCACGCGTCGGGGGTTCAGTCGGGACGGCGGCTACGCCGGCTTCAACGCCGGGCCGCAGCCGCAGACCGGGACTCCGTACGCGGGCAGCCCGAACAACCCGTACGCGCAGCCAGGCAACCCGTACGCGCAGCCGCAGGTCGGCCCCGACGGCAGCATGATGCCGCCCGGTGCCCCGGCCGGCGCCGGTGTGATGACGATCGACAGTGTCGTCCAGCGCACCGCCATCACGCTGGGCACCGTGGTCGCCACCGCGGCGGTCGCCTGGATCATGGACCTGCCCCTGGGCATCGGCATCCTGTGCGCCCTGGTGGGCATGGGCCTGGCGCTGTGGCAGTCGTTCAAGCGCGAGCCCTCGCCTGCGCTGATCCTGTCCTACGCCGCCGTCGAGGGTGTCTTCCTCGGCGTCATCAGCAACTACATCAACCAGTTCGCGCCCGGCGCGGCGATGCAGGCGGTACTGGGCACGATGGCGGTCTTCGCCGGTGTGCTCTTCATGTACAAGCAGCGCATCATCCGGGTGAACGCCCGGTTCACGAAGTTCGTGATGGCGGCCGCCATCGGCTTCGTGCTGCTGATGGCCGTGAACATGATCGTCGCCCTGATCGGCGGCGGTGACGGTCTGGGCCTGCGCTCCGGTGGTCTGGGCATCTTGTTCGGCGTCATCGGCATCATCCTGGGCGCCTGCTTCCTGGCGCTGGACTTCAAGATGGTCGAGGACGGTGTCGCCTACGGTGCGCCGGAGAAGGAGGCCTGGCTGGCCGCCTTCGGTCTGACCCTCACCCTGGTGTGGATCTACCTGGAGTTCCTGCGGCTCATCGCGATTCTCCAGGGCGACTGACGCCCGGACGTCACCGAGCAGCCACGAGGGCCCCGCGGGCAGCGTTCTCCGCGGGGCCCTCGGCTGTGCGCGGGCGGGGAAAAGGGCTGTGCGTATGCTCGGCGGCATGGACGGGATCAGCGCGCTGGACGACGCCGTGGACGCCCTCGCCGACCGGCTGCGCAGGCTCCCGGAGAGCACCCTGCGCGCGGGGGCGGGCGCGGCCGGGCTGCGCTGCGCGCGCGAACTCGCCCGGCGGGCCCAGCTGCTGGAGCGGCCCGGCCGGGAGCCGGCCGTCATGCCGGATGCGGGCATGTTCGCCGTGGGGGACCAGGTCGCGGTGGCCGGGCACGATCTGGCCGACGCGCTGCGCGCGATGCCCGGTGCGGACGCGGAACTGCGGGAGGCCCTGGCGCTGGTGCGCTCCGTCCGCTGATGCCGGGCCGCGCCGCGTCGGTGAACGCGGGCGGGCCCGCGTTCACAGCGAGGTGACGACCCGGTCGGCCAGCAGGTAGAGGCTGTCGCTTCCGCAGGAGAACGTCAGCGCGTAGCCGCCGGAAACGCCCGAACCGCCCAGCAGGACCGGCGGCGTGCCGTCCCGGACCGCCTCCGCCAGGCGTTCGGCGGTCCTGTGGTGCCCGGGGGTGAGGCAGACGGTGGTGCCGTCGGCGAACAGGTAGACGTCCAGGGTGCCCAGCGGGCCGGGACGGACATCGGCCAGCGGCGTGCGGGCCTCGGCGAGCCGGGACAGCTGCTCGGTGACGCGCCGCACTTCCTCCGCGGTGGCCATGTCCGGGGCCCCGGGGCGGTCCGCCGGGGTGCCGGAGAGAGTGAAGCCCGGGTGGGAGGGGTGGCGGCGCCGGGCGGCCGCCAGTTCGGCGGACTCGCCGTCGTCGGCGGAGTCGTCGGTGTCCCGGAGCGGGCCCTGCTGCCGGGGGACGAAGACCGAGCTGTCGCGCGGGTCACGGTCCCCGGACGCGTCCGGGTCCTGCTCGGAGGTCAGGTACTCCTCCAGGAGCGCGTCGAGCAGTGCGTCGTCGTCCTCGGCGGCGTCGTAGGCACCCGTGCCCCGAAGCTGCCGGGCGTCCTGATCCGCCCAGAAGGCACGGGCCTCCGCCAGTTCGCGTTCGCGTTCCTCGGCGAGGGCTTCGGCGACGGCGATGCGGATCTCCTCGGCGCCCGGGGCGGGCCGGGGAGCAGGCAGCACGGGGGGGCCGGGAACGGTCCGGTCCAGGCCGGCCCGCAGGGCCGCGACCTCCGTACGCAGGCCGCGGGCCGCGTACAGGGCGGCGGCTCCCAGGCACACGGAGACGCCTCCCGCGACCAGCGCGGTGACCAGCAGGATGAGGGGTATGGCGCTCACGGACGATCTCCCAGTAGCTGTCGGTCCCCTGCCTTCCTATCTCAGCTTTCCGCAGCGATGCCACGGGCGGGAGTGCAAAACGTCATGAAATGAGGGGGCCATTGGTCCCAGGGGTACGCCCCGCACCCTTCTGACCTGGAAGGATGCGGGGCGCCTGGGGCTGGGTCACATCACGGGGGCGCTTCGGTATCGCTGGTGTATACACGGGGGTACCGCGGGTGCCCCGGCGTGGCGGCGGGCGCCGTCACGCATGCCCGCCGGTCAGCTCAGGCGTTCGATGACCATGGCCATGCCCTGGCCGCCGCCGACGCACATCGTCTCCAGGCCGAACTGCTTGTCGTGCCACTGCAGCGAGTTGATGAGGGTGGTGGTGATGCGGGCGCCGGTCATGCCGAAGGGGTGGCCCACCGCGATGGCGCCGCCGTTCACGTTCAGGCGGTCGAGGTCGATGCCCAGGTCGCGGTAGGAGGGGATCACCTGGGCGGCGAACGCCTCATTGATCTCCACCAGGTCGATGTCGCCGATCGACAGTCCGGCCAGCGCCAGTGCCCGCTTGGACGCCTCGACCGGGCCGTAGCCCATGATCTCGGGGGAGAGCCCGGACACGCCGGTGGACACGATGCGGGCCAGCGGGGTGAGGCCGAGTTCGCGCGCCTTGGTGTCCGACATGATGACCAGGGCGGCGGCGCCGTCGTTGAGCGGGCAGCAGTTGCCGGCGGTGACGCGCCCGTCGGGGCGGAAGACGGGCTTGAGGCCCTGGACACCCTCCAGAGTGACGCCCGCGCGCGGGCCGTCGTCGGCGCTGACCGTGGTGCCGTCGGGGGTGGTGACGGGGGTGATCTCGCGCTGCCAGAAGCCGTCGGCGATGGCCTTCTCGGCCAGGTTCTGGGAGCGGACGCCGAACTCGTCCATCTCCTGGCGGCTCACGCCCTTGAGCCGGGCCAGGTTCTCGGCGGTCTGGCCCATTGCGATGTAGACGTCCGGCAGCAGACCGTCCTCGCGGGGGTCGCGCCACTCGTCGCCACCCTGCTCGGCCCGCTGCGCCGTGCGCGCCTCGGCGTCGGCGAAGAGCGGGTTGTGGGTGCCGGGCAGGCCGTCGGAGGTGCCGTTGACGCTGCGCGAGACGGTCTCCACACCGGCGGAGATGAACACGTCGCCCTCGCCCGCCTTGATGGCGTGCAGCGCCATCCGGGTGGTCTGCAGGGAGGAGGAGCAGTACCGGGTGATGGTGCAGCCCGGCAGGTGGTCCATGCCCAGCTGCACGGCGACGATGCGGCCGAGGTTGTGGCCCTGCTCGCCCCCGGGCGTGCCGCAGCCCAGCATCAGGTCGTCGATGTCGGCCGGGTCCAGCTCGGGGACCTTGTCGAGTGCGGCCCGGACGATCCCGGTGGTGAGGTCGTCGGGACGGACATCCTTCAGCGAGCCCTTGAAGGCGCGGCCGATCGGCGAACGGGCGGTGGAGACGATCACTGCTTCGGGCATGAGGGTCACTCCCGGGAGGTCTGCGGACAACGGTGCGCGGCGGCTCCGCGCGGAAGCGCCGGGGCCCGCGCCGCCCCCTCAGCCGTGCGGTCCGGGGGCCGGTTCCCCGGACGGCGGTCCGGTTCCGGCCGCCGCCTCGGGGTGTCTAAGCGCTTGCTCAGGCTCTTCTTCCGTCAGTCTACGCCTCCGCCGGTGTTTGAGGAGGGCCCAGGGCGCCCTGCGCGCGGCCGTGGCCGCTGTGACTTCCGTCCCGCTCTCCGCGGCAGCGGCGGCGGCCGCGTCCTCGACCGGCAGGATGCTCTCCCGGCGCGAGGTGTCCACCCGCTCGCCGTCCTCCGGCCACACCCCCAGGGCGGCACACAGCGTCGGCAGGATCGCCATGGCCGCGGTGGCGTACCCCTCCGCGGAGGGGTGGTAGCGGTCCGGGCCGAACATCTCCCGCGGATTGGCGGCGAACTCCGGGCCCAGCAGGTCGCCGAGCGAGACGGTGCGCCCGCCCAGCTCCACCACGGCGATGGTCTGCGCGGCGGCGAGCTGCCGGGACAGCCGGCGGGCGATCCAGCGCAGCGGCTGCACCACCGGTTCCACCGAGCCGAGGTCCGGGCAGGTGCCGACGACCACCAGGCAGCCGGCGGTCCGCAGCCGGGCCACGGCCTCCGAGAGGTACTGCACCGAGCGCGCCATCGGGACCCGTCCGGTGATGTCGTTCGCACCGATCATGATGACGCAGATGTCCGGCGCAGGCGCGGGCCGCGGCTCCGCCAGCAGCATCGAGACCTGCCGTTCCAGGTCGTCGGACTGGGCGCCGGACAGCGCGACGTTCCGCAGCAGCACCGGACGCTCGGAGACCGCCGCCAGGCCCGAGGCCAGCAGTGCCCCGGGGGTCTGGGCGGCCCGGTGGACCCCCAGGCCGGCGGCCGTGGAGTCGCCGAGGAACGCCAGCCGCCACGGCGGGCCGTGGCGGGCGGCCAGGGCGGCACCGTAGAGTCCGTCGGCGACCGGGGGCTCGTCGGTGGAGACCGGGATCTGCCGGCGGGCGAGCTGCATCTCGGTGAGCAGCAGCCCGACCGCGACCCCGCCCAGGATCCCCAGGCCGCCGCTGCCGTACGCGGCGGCCGTCGCGATCCTGCGAGCCACTCTCGCCGTCGACATGTGGTCGTCCCGCCTCCCTCGGTTTCGCTCGTGTGCACTGCTGCCCAGCCGATGCCCGTTCGCAACGCGCGTCAACCCGTCCGCCGTTGGAGGGGCTCCGACGGGCCCCGCGGAGACCGCCCGGGCCCTAGAGTTGCTGCCAGTGGGTGGAGAACCCGTCCCGGACCTGCGGAGACCACAGTGCAGTATCACGAGTCGATGATCGACCTTGTCGGCAACACTCCGTTGCTCAAGCTGACCAGCGTGACAGCGGGCATCGAGGCCACCGTGCTGGCCAAAGTGGAGTACTTCAACCCCGGCGGATCGGTCAAGGACCGGATCGCCCTGCGGATGATCGAGTCCGCCGAACGCTCCGGGGAGCTGCGGCCCGGCGGGGTGATCGTGGAGCCGACCTCGGGCAACACCGGGGTGGGGCTGGCGATCGTCGCCCAGCAAAAGGGCTACCGCTGCGTCTTCGTCTGCCCGGACAAGGTGTCCACGGACAAGATCAACACGCTGCGGGCGTACGGTGCCGAGGTCGTGGTCTGCCCCACCGCGGTGGACCCCGAGCACCCGGACTCCTACTACAACGTGTCGGACCGGCTGGTGCGGGAGACCCCCGGCGCCTGGAAGCCCGACCAGTACAGCAACCCGGACAACCCGCGCTCCCACTACGAGACCACGGGACCGGAGCTGTGGAAGCAGACGGAGGGCCGCATCACGCACTTCGTGGCGGGTGTCGGCACCGGCGGCACGATCAGCGGTACCGGCCGCTATCTGAAGGAGGCCAGTGAGGGCCGGGTGCGGGTGATCGGGGCCGACCCGGAGGGCTCGGTCTATTCCGGGGGCTCCGGCCGGCCCTATCTCGTCGAGGGGGTGGGCGAGGACTTCTGGCCGGACGCCTACGACCGGGACATCGCCGACGAGATCGTCGCCGTCTCCGACAAGGACTCCTTCCGGATGACCCGGCGGCTGGCCCGCGAGGAGGGACTCCTGGTCGGCGGCTCCTGCGGCATGGCGGTGGTGGCCGCCCTGGAGGTCGCCCGGCGCCTCGGCCCCGACGACGTCGTGGTGGTGCTGCTGCCGGACGGCGGACGCGGCTACCTCAGCAAGATCTTCAATGACGAGTGGATGGCCGACTACGGCTTCCTGGAGGGCGGCGAGCCGCAGACCAGAGTGGCGGACGTGCTGCGGCGCAAGGAGGGCGGGCTGCCCTCGCTGGTCCACATGCACCCGGAGGAGACCGTCGGCCAGGCCATCGACGTGCTCCGGGAGTACGGCGTCTCGCAGATGCCGATCGTCAAGCCCGGCGCCGGTCACCCGGACGTGATGGCGGCCGAGGTCGTCGGCTCGGTGGTGGAGCGCGAGCTGCTGGACGCGCTGTTCGCCCAGCGTGCCGCGCTGAACGACCCGCTGGAGAAGCACATGAGCCGCCCCCTGCCGCACGTCGGCTCCGGCGAACCGCTCTCCGACCTGATGGCGGTGCTCCAGGAGGCGGACGCCGCCGTCGTGCTGGTCGAGGGCAAGCCGACCGGAGTCGTCAGCCGCCAGGACCTGCTCGCCTTCCTCGCCCGGACCACCTGAGGAGGCCCGGACCGCGGTGCTCCCCCGCCCGGGCGTCCGGTGGCCGGGGGAGCGTGCTCCGGAAAACGAACCCGGGCCGTCATGGCGGGGCAATGCCTGGTTAACACCGGTACGGCAGAGTTCTGGATGTCGGCGCCAAGGACCTCCGGAGCGGCTCCCGGACCTCCCTGGACGCCAGGACGCCGGGCCCCGCGGGCCCGTGTCCGCGCGGGGACCGCCGTCGTCCCGCCCTCGGCTCACGCCGGGGTGCGGCGGTCCCCGCCCATCTCCTGCCCGCGGCAGGTCAGTCCGCGTCCGTGCCGGCGTTCCGTCCCGGACGCAGCGCGCCGGTCACCACCGCGTAGCAGGCGTTCACCCCGACGATGCCGCCCCAGCAGATCAGCAGGCCGGGCAGCCCCGCGTTGGCCGCGGCGATCGCGGACAGCGGAATGGCCATCATCAAGGACAGTGCCGCCAGGCCGAAGGCGGGCCCCGGACCGTTCGAGCCATTGCCCCGGGGCCGGCCCCGGGCCGTCCTGCCGGGGGCCATCTGCTCCTCGGCCAGCCGCCGGCGGACCCGCCGGTCCACGGCGGTGTCGATCCGCCGTTCGACCTTCTCCAGGAACGCGTCCACCAGTTCCGACTCGTATCCCTCCCCCAGTTCCTTGCGGGTCTGCAGGGTGGCCTCCAGGTCGCCCTTGAGCTCGGGGTCGCGGAGCGGGTCGGGATCGCGAGTGTTCATGCCCGAACGCTATGCCGGACACCCCGGCGGGTGCACTGGGGATAACCCCCCGCCCGGGCTGCATAGGATTATGCAGATGCATGAGGCGAGCACGCGGCTGCTGAGACTGTTCGAGGGACACCGGCTGACCCCGACACAGCGGCGGATCGCGCACTGCATGGTGCGCCGGGCGGCCGAGGCCCCCTTCCTGTCCAGCGTGGAGCTCGCCGAGCTGGCCGGGGTGAGCCAGCCGTCGGTGACCCGCTTCGCCGTGGCCCTGGGCTTCGACGGATATCCGGCGCTGCGCCGCCACCTGAGGGAGAGCCTGCGGGAGCCCGGGACGGTCACCGCTGACCGGACGGCGGGGGAGGGCGCGGCGGTGCGCCGGACGGCCAACGCGTATCAGCAGGCGGTGCAGACGGAGATCGACAATCTCCGTCAGCTGTCCGCGCTGCTGGCCGATCCGGCGCCCGTGGAGGAGGCCGGCCGGCTGCTGGCCGCCTCCCGCCCGCTGCCGGTGCTGGGGCTGCGGGCGGCGGCCGCACAGGCCCGCGGGTTCGCCTACTTCGCGGCCAAGGTGCACCCCGACATCCGGCTGCTCGACGAGGGCGGCTCGATGCTGGCCGACCGGATCGAGACCGCCGTGTCCGCCGGGGCGAGCGCGCTGCTGTGCTTCGCGCTGCCCCGGCATCCCCGCGAAACCGCCGACGCGCTCGGCCTCGCCCGCGGGGCCGGCCTGCGGATCGTCACCGTGGCCGACAGCGTCTTCGCCCCGGTGGCCGCCGAGGGCGACCTGCTGCTGCCCGCCGCGGTGAGCACCGCGCTCGCCTTCGACACCGCCTGTGCTCCGATGCTGCTGGGCCGGGTCCTGCTGGAGGCCATGTGCGACGCGCTGCCGGGGGCGCAGGCCAGGCTGGAGAGCTTCGACGCCCGTGCCGCCGACCGCGGACTCTTCCTGGGCTGAGGCGCTTCAGCGGTCGCCGCCGGACTCGGTGATCAGCTCCTCCCAGGTCTGCGGGCGGCGGATGGTGGCGAAGGTGACCGCTCCGTCGTCGGCGACGGAGAAGCCGTGGACGCCCGGCCGCAGCAGCGAGTTGTAGCCGAAGGGCGTGGAGAAGTAGTAGGCACCGGTGTCCAGCAGCGCCACCAGGTCGCCCGGCTCCAGGGCGGGAAGCTCCCGGTCCCGGGCCACCAGGTCGCCGGCGAAGCAGCACGGCCCGGCCACGTCCTGCCGCAGCATGCCGCCGTTCTTCGGCCGGCCGTGCCCGTCGTAGGCGGCGACCCGCAGCGGCCAGGCGTCGGGGGCGAACACCGTGCGTGTCGCCACCTGGGCGCCCGCGTGGGTGATCGCCACCCGACGGCCGCCCGCGTCCTTGGTGTACTCCACCCGGGCCAGCACGGTGCCGGCCTTGGCGAGCAGCGAACGCCCGAACTCGGTGGTCAGCGCGTAGCGGCCGGAGAACAGGCCGGGCACCTCGGAGCGCAGCAGCCGGGCGTACTCGTGGTAGGTGGGGGTGACCAGGTCGCCGGCGAAGTTGACCGGGAGCCCGCCGCCGATGTCGAGGGTGTCGATCTGCTGCCGTCCGGCGGCGGCGTTGATCTCCTCGGCGAGCTCGTGGACCGCGTGCACACCGGCTGCCATCAGCCACAGCGGCACGCCCTGGGAGCCGGTGTGGCAGTGCATCCGGGTGAGCCAGGGCCGGTCCAGATAGGCGCGCACCACCCAGTCGCGAGCCCCTTCGTCCTTGAGTGCCACCCCGAACTTCGACGTGGCGGTGGCGGTGCTCATCGCGTCGATGCTGCCCGCGCCCAGCTGCGGGTTGATCCGCAGCCCCAGCGGGGAGCGTGGCCGCCCGGAGCCGATCAGGGCGTCCAGCCGGGCGAGTTCCTGGGGGTTGTCGGCGTTGAGGGCGATCCCCTGGTCGAGGGCCGCCCGTAGTTCGGTCACGGTCTTGGCGGGGGAGTCCAGCACGATGCGGTCGGGGGCCACGCCGGCCGCGCGGGCCAGTGCCAGCTCACCGGCGCTGGCCACCTCGCACCCGATGCCGAAGCCGTCCAGCAGCCGCAGGACGGGAACGAGGGAGCAGGCCTTCACCGCGAAGGTGTGCAGCACGTGCCGGCCGGACGCGGTCACCTCGTCGAACGCGGCGTGCAGCGCGAGGGCGGCGGTGTGCACGGTCTCGATGTCCAGCAGCGCGACGAGCGGTACATGGTCGTCCAGTAGTTCGCGTTCCACGACGGCTCGCACGGCCAGGTCGCGTCGGATGGTGGATGCCATGAAAGTCAGACAAGCATGCTCCGGCCGGATCGGCACACAGGTTGTTGACTGAAAGTATTCAGTCCGTAGAGTGAGTGAATAGCGATCGTCACAAGGAGGCGGGTCCATGTCCGCACAGCCGGGACCGAGGCCGGTGCGCGCACCGCGCGGGAGCACGATGAGCGCCCGCGGCTGGCCGCAGGAGGCGGCCCTGCGGATGCTCCAGAACAATCTGGACCCCGAGGTCGCCGAGCACCCCGACCGGCTCGTGGTCTACGGCGGCACGGGCAAGGCCGCCCGTGACTGGGGCTCCTTCGACGCCATGGTCCGCACCCTGCGCGACCTGCGCGGGGACGAGACCATGCTGGTGCAGTCCGGCCGCCCGGTGGGCGTGCTCACCACCCATGAGTGGGCTCCCCGGGTTCTCATCGCCAACTCCAACCTGGTCGGGGACTGGGCCACCTGGGAGGAGTTCCGCAGGCTGGAACAGCTGGGGCTGACCATGTACGGCCAGATGACGGCCGGCTCGTGGATCTACATCGGCACCCAGGGCATCCTCCAGGGCACCTACGAGACCTTCGCGGCGGTCGCCGCCAAGCGTTTCGGCGGCTCCCTGGCCGGCACCCTCACCCTCACCGCCGGGCTCGGCGGCATGGGCGGGGCCCAGCCACTGGCCGTGACCATGAACGACGGTGTCGCCCTGTGCGTCGACTGCGACCCGCGCGCCATCTCCCGCCGCATCGAGCACGGCTACCTCGACGTGGGCGCCGACTCCCTGGACGAGGCCCTGCGGCTGGTCACCGAGGCCCGCGACCGGCGCCGCCCGCTGTCCGTGGGCGTGCTGGGCAACGCCGCCGACCTCGTCCCCCGGCTGCTGGCGGCCGGGGCCCCCGTCGACATCGTCACCGACCAGACCAGCGCGCACGACCCGCTGGCCTACCTCCCGCTCGGTGTCGACTTCGACGACATGGCCCGGTACGCCGCCGAGGACCCGGCGGGCTTCACCGAGCGCGCCCGCGAATCCATGGCCCGGCACGTGGAGGCCATGGTCGGCTTCCAGGACGCCGGCGCCGAGGTCTTCGACTACGGCAACTCGCTGCGCGGCGAGGCCCGCGCGGCCGGCTACGAGCGCGCCTTCGACTACCCCGGATTCGTTCCCGCCTACATCAGGCCGCTGTTCTGCGAGGGCAAGGGCCCCTTCCGCTGGGCGGCGCTCAGCGGCGAGGCGAAGGACATCGCCACCACCGACCGCGCCGTCCTCGACCTCTTCCCGGAGAACGAGTCGCTGGCCCGCTGGATCCGGCTGGCCGGGGAACGCGTCCGCTTCCAGGGCCTGCCCGCCCGCATCTGCTGGCTCGGCCAGGGGGAGCGCGACCGGGCCGGGGAGCGCTTCAACGACCTGGTCGCCTCCGGGGAACTGGCCGCCCCGCTGGCCATCGGGCGGGACCACCTGGACTGCGGATCGGTCGCCTCGCCCTACCGCGAGACGGAGGCGATGGCCGACGGCTCGGACGCCATCGCCGACTGGCCGCTGCTGAACGCCATGGTCAACGTCGCCTCCGGGGCGTCGTGGGTCTCCCTCCACCACGGCGGCGGCGTCGGCATGGGCCGCTCGCTGCACGCCGGGCAGGTCACCGTCGCCGACGGCACCCCGCTGGCCGCCGAGAAGATCCGCCGCGTCCTCACCAACGACCCGGCCACCGGCGTCATCCGGCACGTGGACGCCGGCTACCCCCGCGCCGCCGAGGTCGCCGCCGAACGGTCCGTGCGCGTCCCGATGCGCGAGGAGGGCTGATGCCGGCCGGCTTCCACGAGATGTGGCGCGACCTGCTGCCCGTGGGACGCTCCCGGGCCACCGGCGGCTACCGCCGGTACGCCTGGAGCGAGGCCGACGCCGAGTGCCGCGCCTGGTTCCGGGACCAGGCCCTGGCCCGCGGCCTGCACTGCGAGACCGACCGCAACGGCAACCAGTGGGCCTGGTGGGGCGACGCCACCGCGCCCGGCGCCGTCGCCACCGGTTCGCACCTGGACTCCGTGCCGGACGGCGGTGCCTTCGACGGACCGCTCGGCGTGGTCGGTGCCCTCGCGGCGGTGGACGAGCTGCGAGCCCGCGGGCACACCCCCCGGCGGCCGCTGGCCGTGGTGAACTTCGCCGACGAGGAAGGAGCCCGTTTCGGCGTGGCCTGCACCGGCTCCCGGCTGGCCACCGGACAGCTCGCCCCCGAGCGCGCCCGCGCCCTGCGCGACGCGGGCGGGGTCACCCTGGCGCAGGCCATGGAGCGGGCCGGACACGACCCGGACGGGCTGGGACCCGACCCGGAGCGGCTGGAACGGCTCTCCGCCTTCGTCGAGCTGCACATCGAGCAGGGCAGGGCGCTGGCGGACACCCCGCACCCGGTCGGGGTCGCCTCCGCCATCTGGCCGCACGGCCGCTGGCGCTTCGACTTCCACGGCGAGGCCAACCACGCGGGAACCACCCGCCTGGAGGACCGCCGGGACCCCATGCTCACCTATGCCACCACGGTGCTCGCGGCCCGCAAGAAGGCCCGGCTCGCCGGGGCCCTGGCCACCTTCGGCAAGGTCGCCGTCGAACCCAACGGCGTCAACGCCGTCCCCTCCCTGGTGCGCGGCTGGCTCGACTCCCGCGCCCCCGACGAGGAGACCCTCGACGCGGTGGTCGCCCGGATCGGCACCGCCGCCGCCGAGCGCGGCGCCCGCGACGGGGTGCGGGTCGAGATCACCCGGGAGTCCTTCACCCCCCTCGTGGAGTTCGCCCACCGGCTGCGCGACGAGATCGCCGGGCTGCTCGGCGCCCCCGGACAGCCGGCGCCCCAGCTGCCCACCGGCGCGGGACACGACGCAGGTGTCCTCTCCGCGGCCCTCCCGGCCGCCATGCTGTACGTGCGCAACCCCACCGGCGTCTCGCACTCGCCGGCCGAGTCCGCCACCGAGGACGACTGCGCCGCCGGGGTCACCGCGCTCGCCGACGTACTGGAGGAACTGACGTGTCGCTGACCGCACAGACCTACTGGGCCGAGTACGCACTGCTGGACCGTCCGCCCGAAGGCCCCGGGCCCGCCGGGCGTGCCGTCGAGCCCGGGGTCGTCGTCACCACCGGACCCGACGGGACCATCACCGCCCTGCGCACCCGGGTGCCCGGCCCGCCGGTGGGCGCCGTCTCGCTGCGCGGCCTCACCGTCCCCGGCCTCGCCAACGCCCACAGCCACGCCTTCCACCGGGCCTTGCGCGGCGCCGGGGAGGTCCATCTGCACCGCCCCGGACCCGGCGGCAGCGGCCCGGCGGCCGGCGGCTCCTTCTGGAGCTGGCGCGACACCATGTACGAGGTGGCCGGCCATCTCGACCCCGACACGTACTTCTCCCTCGCCCGTGCCGTCTACGCAGAGATGGCGCTGGCCGGCATCACCTGCGCCGGTGAGTTCCACTACCTGCACCACGCGCCCGGCGGCAGCCGCTACGCCGACCCCAACGCCATGGGCGAGGCACTGGCCGCCGCGGCGGCCGAGGCGGGTATCCGGCTGACCCTGCTGGACACCTGCTACCTCACCTCAGGGTTCGGCACCGGCCCCACCGTGCCGCAGCTGCGCTTCTCCGACGGCACCGCCGACGCCTGGGCCGAGCGCGCCGGTGCCCTGCGGGACGGGCCGAGGCTGCGCACCGGCGCGGCCGTCCACTCGGTCCGCGCCGTCCCCGCCGAGGCGCTGTCCACCGTCGCGCACTGGGCGCGCGAGCGGGGGGCACCGCTGCACGTCCACCTCTCGGAGCAGCCGGCCGAGAACGACGCCTGCCGTGAGGCCCACGGCCGCACCCCCACGCGGCTGCTCGCCGATCACGGGGTGCTCGGCCCGGGCACCACCGCCGTCCACGCGACCCACCTCACCGGCGAGGACATCGCGCTGCTCGGGGAGAGCGGCACCGGCGTGTGCCTGTGCCCCACCACCGAACGCGACCTGGCCGACGGCATCGGCCCGGCCGGCCGGCTCCGGCAGGCGGGCGTCGCGCTCAGCCTGGGCAGCGACAGCCACGCCGTCATCGACCTGCTGGAGGAGGCCCGGGCCGTGGAGATGCACGAACGGCTGACCACCGGGCGGCGCGGCCACTTCACCGCCACCGAACTGCTGGCAGCCGCCTCCGGCAACGGTCACGCCGCGCTCGGATGGCCCGAGGCCGGCCGGCTGGAGACCGGTGCGGCCGCCGACTTCACCACCGTCGCGCTGGACACCGTGCGCACCGCCGGCCCCCCGGCCGCGCTCGCCGCGGAGACCGTCGTCTTCGCCGCGGGTGCCGCCGACATCCGTGACACGGTGGTAGCCGGACGGCACATCGTGCGGGACGGCACCCACCAGCTGGTGCCCGACGTCCCCGGCGCCCTGGCCGCCGCCGTCGCGGCCGTCCGCGGCCGGTGACCTGTCCCCGCACGGCACCCGCGGAGAGCACACGAGGAGCAGCTCACCCGTCATGACGACCACCGCCATCACCAACATCGGCTGCCTGGTCACCAACGACCCGGCGCTGGGCGACGGCCCGCTCGGGCAGATCCGCGACGCGGCCCTCGTCATCGAGGGCACCACGGTCGCCTGGGCGGGGCCCTCGGCCGCCGCGCCCGCCGCCGACCGCGGGCTGGACGCCGGCGGCCGGGCCGCTGTCCCCGGGTTCGTCGACTCCCACTCCCACCTGCTGTTCGCCGGTGACCGCACCGAGGAGTTCAACGCCCGCATGAGCGGGCGCCCCTACTCCGCCGGAGGAATCCGGACCACGGTGGCGGCCACCCGGCAGGCCGGGGACCGCGAACTGACCGCCACTCTCACCCGCCACCTGGCGGAGATGCTCCGCCAGGGCACCACCACCGTGGAGACCAAGTCCGGCTACGGGCTGACCGTCGAGGACGAGGCCCGGGCGCTGCGGATCGCCGCCCGCCACACCGCGGAGGTCACCTACCTGGGGGCCCACATCGTCGCCCCGGAGTACGCCGGTGACCCGGACGGCTACGTGGCCCGGGTCACCGGCCCGATGCTGGACGCCTGCGCGCCGCACGCCCGCTGGATCGATGTCTTCTGCGAGCAGGGAGCCTTCGACGGGGACCAGGCGCGCGCGGTGCTGACCGCCGGCCGGGCGCGGGGCCTGGTGCCCCGGGTCCACGCCAACCAGCTCACGTACGGCCCCGGTGTGCGGCTCGCCGTCGAACTGGAGGCGGCCTCCGCCGACCACTGCACGCACCTCACCGACGCCGACGTCGACGCCCTCGCCCAGGGGCGGACGGTCGCCACCCTGCTTCCCGGCTGCGAGTTCTCCACCCGTGCCCGGTATCCGGACGCCCGGCGGCTGCTGGACGCCGGGGCGGTCGTCGCGCTGTCCACCGACTGCAACCCCGGTTCGTCCTTCACCAGTTCGATGCCGTTCTGCATGGCGGTCGCCGTCCGGGAGATGGGCATGACGCCGGACGAGGCCCTGTGGTCGGCCACCGCGGGGGGTGCCGCCGCGCTGCGCCGCACCGACATCGGCCGGCTGTCCCCGGGGGCCCGGGCCGACCTGGTGCTGCTGGACGCCCCGTCACCCGTTCATCTCGTCTACCGTCCCGGTGTTCCGCTGGTCACGGATGTCTGGCGGAGCGGTGAACGGCTGGTCCGGTCGCCCGGAGGCTGAGGGCGTCCCCGGTGGCCGGGGGAGCACGTGGGGGTCAGGACGCCGCGGCGGCCCACCGGCGGGCCAGTGCCAGTTCCTCGGCGCCCAGCGCCTCGCCGGCGGCGATGACCCGGGGCCGCAGCCCGGTGGCGCCGGTGACGGCACGGAACACGAACTCCACCGACACCTCGTGGCCCGGCCGTTCCACGACCTCCACGAGGTCCCCGGCCCGGACCGTGCCGGGTTCGAGGACGCGCAGGTACACCCCGGGGGCGCCGGCCTGCGTGAAGCGCTTGACCCAGTGCCGCTCCTCCAGCCAGGCGGCGAACGTGCGGCAGGGGATGCGCGGTGAGGTGGCCTCCAGCAGAAGAGTGCCGCCGATCCGCCAGCGTTCACCGATGCGGACGTCGCTGACGGCGATGCCCCCGGTGGTCAGGTTCTCCCCGAAGATCCCGTTGGCCAGGGGGCGGCCCAGCTCGTTCTCCCAGCGGTCCAGATCCTCCCGGGCGTAGGCGTAGACGGCTTTGTCGGGCCCGCCGTGGAACGCGGGATCCCCGATCAGGTCTCCGGCCAGCCCGCTGCGCCCGCCGGACGCGGGAGCGGTGACGGTCACCGGCCCGTCGGCGGGCCGCTTGTCGATGCCGGTCAGTCCGCCCTCGGCGCTGGTGTGAGGAGTGGTGAACGGGTGGGCCAGGTTCACGGAGAGGACTCGCATGGCGGTCAGCGTAGCCACGGTCCGGCGAGGGCCCGCGGGCCGTTCCGGTGCCCGGACGGCCGACCGCGGACGCGCTCTCGCGCCGGGCCCGGGGGCCGGTGCCGTGCCCGCGCGTCGCGCGGCGGCACGGTGCGCCGGGCGCCGCCTGCCGGCGCTCGACGC